>JBDTZT010000204.1:0-6536 GCA_040005005.1 Actinomycetota bacterium | reverse complement strand
AAAATCGTGTCCTTTGGCGAGCATCTGCGTTCCGACGAGCATATCAATCTCGCCGTCGCTGAATTTTTCGAGAACATTTTCCATCTCTTTACGCCGCGAAGTCGTGTCGCGGTCAACTCTGGCAATCCGCAGATGCGAGAATTTTCGTTTCAGCAGATCTTCGATTTGTTCCGTTCCTTCGCCCATAAAATAGAGAAAATGGCTTTTGCACTGCGGACAACTGTGAGGAACTTTTTCGCGGTGATTGCAGTAATGGCAGATCAGCCGCGCTTCGCGGCGGTGAAACGTCAGCGTAATATCGCAATTGCGGCAGCGGATCGTTTCGCCGCAGCTGCGGCATAATACGAACTGCGAAAATCCGCGCCGATTCAGCAAAATTATCGATTGTTCGCCTTTCGCGTGTGTTTCTTCGATGGCTTCGACGAGCTGGTTTGAAAAACTCGTATCCTTGCCGACCGATTTAAAAACCTGCCGCATATCAACGATTTCCGCCTTCGCCAGCGGCCGATTTCCGATGCGGTTCGGCAATTGCAAATATTCATATTTGCCGGTCTGTGCGTTGTGAAAGGTTTCGAGCGCGGGCGTCGCCGAACCTAAAACGACGACCGCATTTGCAAAATTAGCGCGAACGACCGCCACATCGCGCCCGTTGTAAAAAGGCATTTCGTGTTGCCGATATGAGCCGTCGTGTTCTTCATCAACAATTACTAGTCCGAGATTTTGCAGTGGCGCGAAAACCGCCGAGCGTGTTCCGATGACGATGCGCGCCGCGCCGCGCCGAATTCGTCGCCATTCATCAAAGCGTTCGCCGGTCGAAAGATTTGAATGCAGGATTGCGACCTCATCGCCGAAAACGGCCCGTAACCGCCGCGAAAACACCGGTGTCAGCGCGATTTCGGGAACGAGCATCATCGAGGATTTTCCGTCATCGAGCGCGTGTTTCATAGCGCGGATATAGATTTCCGTTTTGCCGCTGCCCGTTACGCCGTGAAGCAGAAAGGCTTTGTATCTTTCGGTTTTCAAAGCATTTTCGATTTCCAGTAAAACCGTTTCCTGCTCGCCCGTTAAAGTCAGATCCAAAATGTCGGGAATCTTCGCATCCTTCAAAGGATCGCGCAAAACTTCCTGCACGAAGATTTCCAGAATGCCGTGTTTTGCCAAAGTGTTGATCGAAGACGCGCCGACATCAGCCGTTTCAATGATTTCCGTAAAAAGCATTTCGCCGTCGAATTTTAAAAGCGTTTCGACGATTTTGGCTTGCGCGTCATTTAAAGATTTGCCGTTTGTTTGATGGTTTTCGGGCGCCAGCAAACGGACGGCTTTGCGTCGTTTCGGTTTGACTTGCGCCGTCAAAGTCCGGTGAAAGGTTGAAATCCAACCGCTTTTGACGAGTTCCCGAATGGCGCGCTGCGCGGCTGTGGTGCCGAAATGATTTGACAATTCGCGGGCCGGAACTTCTTCGCTCCCGGCCAGAGATTTTAAAATTCGCGCTTTGGCTGTAGTCGCCGAAGAAATTTTCAAAAGCTCGTCGCGCCCGCGGGCGGTTATCGAATAAACCTGCTCGGTCGTCGCATTGATTCCCGCCGGAAGCGAAGCCTTCAACATTTCGCCCCACGAAGCCGCATAGTAGTCGGCTGACCATTGCGTCAGGCGAATAATTTCTTCGGTAAGGAGCGGTTCGCTGTCGAGCAATTCGAGCGCTTCCTTGATGGTTTCCTCTTCGATTTCAAGTTCGGGACTGATTTTCGTATGAAGTGCGACCGCATAACCCGTAAGTTGTCGTTTGCCGAACGGCACGAGCAGACGCGCGCCGATTTTTACGTTTTCCTGTAAGCCGACAGGCAGCCGATAGGTAAAAGCCTGCCGCAGAGGCAAGGGAAGGACGACCTCGACAAATTCAGGAAATGGGAAATCTTTCGCGGCAATATTCGGCATCTAAAGACAAGAGTTTTCGTTTTACTTGTCTAAAATGATAACCTATTGAAACTTTTTAGGAAAACATTTGTCTAATAAAAAATTGGACAACAATTAAAAAAAAAGGAGCAGGAGAAACAGCGTGAATAAAAGTTTTCTGATTGCAATTTTAATCGCCGTTTTGTTAATTGGCGGCGGAATTTTATTAATTTGGAAATTACAACCTTCGATGCAGGAACAGCAGGAACAGGCGCTGGCGGGCGCGTTCCGGGAAGGTTCGCCCGAATTTAATGCCATTACAAAAAAAATTGTCGCCGAAAACGACGAAGACAAAACGTGGTTTTCACCCGTCGGGACCGGCGGAATAGTGATGAACATCGCCGGCAAAATCCGCAATAACAGCGATAAAACCTTAACCGGACTCGAAATAAAAGTCGCCGTTTTGGACCTTAACAATCAGGTTGTTAAAGAAAAAAATTTAATCGTTGTGCCGACCCAACAAAAGAAATTAGAACCAAAAGGGGAAATGAATGTGGTCGTCGTAATTGAAGGTTTCAAACCCGACGACGACCGCGCAAGTATTCGCTGGAAGGTGATGGCAATCAAAACGGAATAATTTATAATGGAAAACGGAAAATATTTTTTGTATTAATTTTCCATTTTCCATTTTCCGTTTTCCATTTACTTCGTTTCCTTCACGAATAGTTCTTCGAGTGACTGTTTGACGGGCTGCACGGAAACAAGTTTGCCGCCTTTTTCGCGGGTGATTTGCAGGACTTTATCAATATCTTTTTCGTCTAAAACCTGAATATTCGCGCCGCTTGGTTTTGAATTTATCGTCGTGCCCGCGATTTTACCTAAATCAGCTTGTAAGCTTTCCGCCGTTACGCCTTTGACGTTGATTTCAAACGATTGCCGTTCGCCCGCATCGCTCAATAAATCATCGAGTTTGCCGGTCGCCGCGAGCTTTCCGCCGCGCAGGATTGCCACGTTGTCGCACAGGGCTTCGATGTCGGACAAAATATGCGTTGACATAAAAACCGTCGTGCCTTTTTCGCGCAGGTTAGCAATCAATTCGCGGATTGCGCGCCGTCCGATCGGGTCAAGTCCCGACATCGGTTCGTCGAGAAAGACGATTTCAGGCTCGTTTATCAAGGCTTGCGCCAGTCCGACGCGCTGAAGCATTCCTTTCGAGAATTTGCGAAGCTGTTTGTTCCAGTCTTTTTCTTCGAGTCCGACTTTGGTTAATAATTCTTCACATTTTTGTTTGCTGCGAGCTTTATCAAGTCCGAAAAGTTCGCCGAAATACATCATTAGTTCCGACGCTTTGAGATAATCGTAAAAATACGGATTTTCGGGACAATAGCCGATGCGCGAATGCATTTTGACGCTTGAAATATCTTCGCCCAAAATTTTCGCGCGTCCTGTCGTAGCAAAAATCAGCGACATCAGAATCTTGATCGTCGTCGTTTTGCCCGCGCCGTTGCCGCCCAAGAAGCCGAAAATCTGCCCGCTTTCGACCGTTAAAGTTAAACCGTCAAGCGCCCGAACTTTTTTCTTTTTCCAAAAGCCGACTTCGTAGTCTTTCGTTAAATTTTCGATTTCAATGATTGTATGCATAGATTCAGTCAATACAAAATCAATTATATTGCCGTATAAATAATTTATACGAGTATCTGTAAAAGCATTACTCGTATTTTAACCTATTTAATTTAACTGAATTAAACTTGAAAAACCAGAATTAAATTCATTGTAAAATTTAATTCTGATAATTATTTCTTTTGCCATTGGGCAACGACAAAACATGATAACGGCTTTCCAAAGACTTTATTGAGAACTGCTTCAGTTGCCATTAAAGATGGTGAATAAAGAGGTTTGAGCTTCAAAGGGATACGAAAGACCATCGAATTGAGAATTAACAGATAGCCGAAATTGCCCAAATAATGTTCGTGTTTGAAGTCAAAGAGTTTTTTAAAATCTGCACGAAGTTCGCTCATATTGACCGCTGCTTCATTTTCGGCAAACAGCGAATCGCGTTTGTACCAGGCACGCCGAAAACTTTCGGCAACCGATTCGCTGTGCGGTTCCATAAAACAAAAATAACCGCCCGGCTTGAGCATTCGGTGAATTTCAGCGATGCTTTCACGGGTATATGGTGGCATATGGTGAATTCCGCCGACAACCGATACAATGTCGAACGTTTCGTTCTCAATTCCTGAATTTAGGATAGAACCGCAAATAACGTCGGCTTCCCGGTGACGTTTCTTAAAGTGAGCAGTTTGTTGTGGTGAAATATCTAAACCGGTGACGCGGGCATTTTTGTTCAAAAGATATTTGGTTGTTTGTCCGCCGCCGCACATCGCTTCCAAGACCGATTTGTTATTAATATCAAGGCCCTTAAACATCGGTTCAAAAACAAATTTCTCCATATATTTCTGACTGAATCCGTCGTTATAATGAGCATCGTAATCAGCGGAAATTCTTTCATAATGAAGTTTTTGAAGAATTTCTGTCTTCTGAATTATGGCTTGAGAAAGCTGGATTTGATTGGAAATCATAAGATTATGGTATGAAAAACATTCGTTTTAGAAATGACGTTTATCTGAAAAACATTTGATGATTAGAAATATCGGCAATACAACAACTTACAGATAAATGCCAAATATATTTAATCATATTTAACGTAATTAAACAAGATATTTTTTTGTTGTGAAAATGTGTTTTGGTTAGCTTTGATTCGAATTAAATGCAGTAAATTTTTTTTGAGTCAGCAGGAACAAAAGAGATAAAACGAAAACGAGCCAAGTTGCGGCAGAAATGTAAGTTGCGAGTTTTACACGAAAAGGTTCTTCAAACCATATTTTTACCGTTGCCTTTTCAGTCGGCAGAGGAACTAAAATTGAACCGTCATCAGCGACTTTTAAATCGGTTGGTTGATTATTTACCGTGGCGTGCCAATGCGGATAGAAAAGCGTGGCAATTCTGGCGTTAGTTTCTTTTCCGGCATCAACCGAAAATATTCTTTCGTGCAGTTGCCAATCCAGTATATTTAGATTGTTTCTTTCAACAATTACTTTTTCCCTTAGTTCAAACGCTTCGGCCTTTGTATTTGGTGTCCAAAAAAAATCACTTCCCATTTCGTGTGATTTTTCAATCATCCACGCTTCAAAATTTTGACTTGGGATGTAATTTAGTTGAAATTCTATAATGACCAAACTTAATATTAAGACGTAACAAACAAAAACAACTCCTCCCCAAACTTGAATGGTTTTTTTCCAATTGACTGACTGACCGGATAATTTCAAAATTGATCCAATACCTTCGACCAACAAAATTGAGCCGCTGAAAGAGGCAATGGCAAGCCATCTTGAAGGAAATTGAACTTCACCTAAAAAAGGTATTACACTCCAAATGGGTTGACTCAAAACCGTCGTCATCAAGATTGAAAAGAAAAAAACAACTGCAACGGCGCGAATCGCTACATTTAACTTTTCATCCCTCTGTTGGTATAAACTAAACATTAAACTTAGAACCGAAACAAAAAGAGTTAATAAAACAAAATTTAAAAACCAATAATGCCGATTATCATCCCACGGGGAAGTAAGTAAAAAGTTGAAATTGTAATCAAAATCTATCCTGTCCAAGTAGTTTATTTTATGCAGCCAGCTCATTTCGGCTACCATTTTCAGCCAATAAATCGAACTTGCTGTCAGACCCAAAAAAACTGATAAAGAAAGCTTAATGAGTTTTGATAAAATTTTGTTTCTGTCTAATAGGGTAATTGCATATAAAAACAGGGCTAATGAACCAATAACAGTCAAAGGTAAATGTGTAAATATCAATATCGCGTATGAGATTGCCAAACCAATAACATCCAACCAGTTGTCTTTTCGACAAATCCTCGTCACAAATAAGAATGAGAAAATAATAACAGAGCAACCTGCAAACTCTGCGTATTGAGAACCATTTTGGATTTCAATAAGGCGATAAGGCATAAAAGTAAATATCACACCTGCCCAAATTGACTTTGACTCGGACATGAATTCTCTTGCCCACAGATAAACTCCAAAGCTGCCAATAAGTGTGAAAAATAAGAAAGTTAGCCACGTTGCCGTATGCCAATCGCCTGAAATAATGCGGAATAAAGCACCGACAAAAGGCGTTAGCGGTGGATAAAAACGAACTCCTAGTCCGCCGTATCCTAAATTTTCATTTGCCGCCCAACTCGGATAAAAATCACCTGCACTGATTGCACTTTGAAAAGTTGTAGCAAATTGTGAATGTTGAACTAAATCCACTCCTTTATAAACACCAATAAATATCATTGGCGAAAGACTCAGGACAGAAAAAAAGACAAGCAAAAGCCACGCATATTTTGTTTGCGATAATGCTAAAAATTTATATACATAATCGTAAATCTTATTATTTACATTTTTTGGATTATCTTCATTACTCGAAAATAAGTAGAATTTTTTGATTTGAAAGAATGCCCAGAATAATAAAATTAACCATAGAATTGCTGATACCCATTGTGCATATAAAACTGACGAAGTTTCTTCAAAATAGATTTTTATGAATGAAGAATTAGTTGGTAAAGATATTTGCAATGCGCCATTTTTATC
>JBDTZT010000203.1:0-6542 GCA_040005005.1 Actinomycetota bacterium | reverse complement strand
GCCGGTGTAGCTCAGTTGATAGAGCAGTTGATTTGTAATCATCAGGTCGCGGGTTTGAGTCCCATCACCGGCTCCAATATTTATAATAAACTCAGTAGTTTACAAAACCAAAAGGCAAGCGAATTTAGCTTGCCTTTTGGTTTTGTGTGCCTATAGTGTGCCAACTCTGAAAAAGTGTCTTTTTAACCGAAAAGAACTTGTCCAAGTTTGCTTGTCGCATCTTTTTGCATATCCGGCAGAACGTGCGAATAAGTATCAAGCGTTAAAACGACGCTTGCGTGTCCGAGTCTTTCCGATACAATTTTCGGATTGATACCTTCAGACAAAAGCAAAGTTGCCGTGCTGTGTCTTAGATCGTAAATCCAAAAGCCTTTCAAATCTGCCGTTTCTAAAATCTTATGAAAGTGTCTTTGCCGTAAATTCGCCAAGTAAATCGGCTTGCCTGTATCAATCGCAAAAACTAGATTATTTCTTTCGTAAGATTGACCAAGTTTTATTATCTGTTCGGCTTGCAGTCTTTTGTGAGCCTTCAATTTAATAAAAAGACTTTCCGGCATCGGCACAGTTCGACGTGATTTTTCTGTTTTCGGTTCGCCAAAATACCTACCGCCACCTTTTCGCCAGATCAAAGTTCTCTGCACGGTCGCCGTGTTTTTCTCAAAATCAACGTCTGACCACTTCAAAGCTAAATACTTTTCCGGGCGCATACCGCTTGCCAAAGCAAAAGCGAAAATCAAGCCGTGCTTATCTTCTTTTGCCACTTCTAAAAACCGTTTGGTTTGTTTCTGTGAAAAGGCTCTCATTTCTGTTTTTTGTTGACGCGGTAAATCTACGACATTACACGGATTGCTTGAAAGCATTTGCCACTTGACCGCTTGCGAAAATGCCGATGTCAAAATTGCGTGAACATAGCGCACGGTTCGCGCCGAAAGTTTACTTTCCGACATTTGGTTATAAAGTTTCTGAATGTCGAAAGGTTTTATGTCTGAAAGTTTGCGGTTTCCGATCTTTTCCCGAACATAAAGTTTTAATAAAGAGCGATAATTTTCAAACGTGCTTTCTGCCAGTCGCGGCTTTGCACTTTCCGAAAGATTTGTCCAAGTATTCACTTAGACCGATTGAAGACGGCTCGATAAAAACGCCTAAATCTTTTTCACGAAGTTTTGCCGTCAAAAACTTTTGCGCTTCTTTTTTCGTGCCGTGAATTGTTTTGTTAAAGTAACGTCGTTTCCCTTTGGCATCGCGCCCAAGAAAAATTCTGACTGTCCAAGTCTTTTCACTTCTTTTATTTATTTGTCCTGCCATTATTTTTAATTTTTGGAAAGGACATAGTTTTTTTGATAAAATCAGCGCGTCCTTTGGTTTCTGTGATAGGTTGCCTTTGGATAAATAAGGTTTAGGAAGACTGCAATCTTCTTAACCCTTTTCTTTGTTTCGCTGATTTCTCATTCAGCCTTTCGAGTTTTTGCCGAAACTTGAGCCAAAATGATTTTTCATCGCCGTTGGTCACTGGCAGGAATGAATCTATCTGCCCGATAATTGCCGACCGCTCAGTTATGTCGGCTTTTTGGTATTGCGCATTCATTTGCGCTTGTTGATTGTCGAGATACGCTTGTTTTGCATCCTTATTTCCGGCGGAGAATCTGTTTTCTCTTTCCCAATCATAATTTTTACTCTCTTTTCCCAAAATAATTATCAACCGACTTCCGGTTCGGAAACTCTTTCGGCAACATATGCTACTCCATTCCCCCAAGGCCACATAAAACAACCCCTTCAAAACTTGGTGCAAATCTAACGACGGTCTTCCAAACTCACTCGACTCAGGAAAAAATTGTTTGATAAACTCAAACTGTTCGTCAGTTGGATCACTTGGATAACTTTCTTTTTCAGTCATTAGAAAAGTTTATTCTAACTGACGGACTTTTCAGACCAGCTCTTAAATTGCTTGCCGCAAATTTGATTCTCGTTTAAGTTAAATATACGATGATTTCAAAAATAAATTTGAAAGTATTTTATCGGTACAGTTCAGTCATTGCATTTTTGGCGGTAATTTGTTTATCGGCGTCGTGCGGCAAAAAAACCGTCGCCACCGCCGGAAGCGAGTTTGAAGCCAATTTAATGTTTGACGTTCTTCACTCGAACGGGTTTCGCGTTGACAAGTTAAATTCCGAAGGAGAAGCGAAAACTTGGGACATCGTGGTGGATGAAGGTTGGTTCGGAGAAAACGAAGCGGCGACGGCGATCCAAGTTTTGCGCGATTACGGTTTGCCGCGACCGCCCGAACCGGTAATCAAAACCGGCGATTCGCTCGGGATTGTTTCCGAAAGTGAGGAAAAGGAACGAAAAACACGCCAATTGCAGCTCGAAATCGAGCACCTGCTTTATATTCAACCGGACGTAATTCGGGTCAGTGCGATTATTGCGCAACCGACGAATGAGGTTTGGAGTTTGCCAAATGAAAAAACACCCACGACTGCGACCGTCACGCTGGTAATGAAAGATAATCAGTCAAAACTGACGACTGCCGATGTCCAGAATCAGGTCGCCCGAGCGGTGCCGAATCTCAAACCGGAAAATGTTTTTGTCATCATAACCCAGCAATCACTGCGCGAAATTCCGCTTGAAAAACTCGCCGCCCAGCGCCGGAGCAACGCGATTTTCGGGGTTGGAACGGGGGTCGTTATTTTGCTTGCCCTGGTACTCGGCGCGGTTTGGGTAGTTAATAACAAACGAAGAAAGAAAGCCCGCGATTCCGGGGGAAATTCGACCGAAGAGAACTCGGGCGAAGATATCGAAGATGTTGAAAGTCCATTGTTGAATGACAAACCGGAGGAATAATTCGCGCTCAATGAAAATCAAATCGCCGAAAAAAACTGATTTTTTTTTACTGCTTGCCCTGCGGCAGGAAGAACGGCTTTTTGCCAGCGCGCGGGAAAATAATGAAAACATTTTGAGTCATGATTTTTTCGCCTTGCTGACTGGTCAAATGTCCGCGCCGGAGGCTCAAAAACTGACCCATCTGCGTCTCGAGTATGAAGCTAAATCTAAAGACAAGCAAAAAAAATGGCGCGAACAAATTGAAGCTCAGATCGGCACCGATGAATTATTTATTGACGCCAATATTCATTGGTCGCACATTGTAGCGGCGCTCACCGAAGAAACTTCGACAATTCGCCAAATAGTCTTGGCGGGGTTGCCGTCGGCGCTCCATGTGCATTTCGATGGAAACTCCAAAGAGCCCGTCAATGAGCCGTCAATTAAGCGTAAAACACTGGAAAAGACAATCCGCAAAAGTTTTGCCCGGCGCTTTGTCGGGCTGCATGATCTACCGGTGGCAAGTGCATTCGACCGTTTAAGCGGAGCAGAACTCGCGCGACTGATTCGTCAAGCCGGAATCCGTGAGGTCGCGCTGGCCTGCCTGAGAATCACGGCAGTTGAATCGGTCGCGTCTTTCCTGCGGCGCTTTTTGGCTGAAGATGCGCTGGCGATTGCCACGCAAATGAGCGATCTGCCGGAAACGGGTGCCGAAAGACTTTTTTTTGCGGAAAGCATGGTGCAATCTGCGCTGGAAAACGAAGCGAATCCTTCGGCGATGCTTGATTTATTGGGGATTTGGCTCATCGGAATTTTGCTTTGCAGCAGCGCGCCGCGCCGCATCAATTATACTGCACAAAAATTACCGCTCGAAGTTTCACCGAAACTCTTCGAAATAATTGAATCTCAATGCCGGCAAACGCCTGTTGCACGGCAACACGAAATCGGCACCGAGATTGAGCGAATCGCTGAAACAGTTGTAAAAACTTTTCAGTAAAACAAAATTGGTGTTTATATCAGCTCACTTAGGCGGGGATTGAGACGGCGGTATCGTTAGTTGAATCAGGAATCGAATTTGAGAGTAGAATAAAATGAAAGAAAGAAAATTGTCATTTGAATATCCCGCGCCGAAAATCATTAAGGGGAAAAATCAAAAAACCTCTTCAATTTTATTCGGAGGCTTGATAAAACATCAGGTATTAAATGCCGAAGAAGAGGCGCATTCGATTTTGCTGGCGGCCCGGGAAACCGTCGCTAATTTGGTTGCCGAGGCTCATCAGGCAGCCGAAGAAATCCGCCGCGAAGCTTATCAAGCCGGACGCGACGAAGCGGAAAATGAACTTTTGGAGAATTTGCTGGCGATCAAAGCCGAACGCTCGCAGGTTTTATTGACGATCGAGAAGGATGTCTTAAAACTAGCGGTCAAACTGGCGGAGAAAATTATCGGCAAGGAAATTCAGCAAGATGAAACGTCCCGCGCCGAAATTGTCCTCAATGCTCTGCGGCACGCCCGCCAACAAGAAATGCTGACGGTGCGCGTCAATACTGCCGACCTCTCTCTTTTAAATGAAATGCGCGATAAAATCAACTCATTCGGGCGCGCCCAATTTATTGATTTTGTTGCTGACCAGGCGGTAACTTTTGGCGGCTGTATCATTGAGAGCTCATCGGGAACGATTGATGCACGACTCGAAACACAATTGCGTATTTTAGAAAATGCATTGCTCGCAAGAGCTTCAAGCGAAGCGCGGGAAGATTAATTTAGACTTCAGGCGTAGCCGAGAACCAATGCTTTAACCAGTAAAACCCAACCGTTTATCAAAACAAACAACAGTAATTTGAACGGCAGCGAGATGATCGTCGGCGAGAGCATAAACATTCCCATCGCCTGCAAAATGTTGGCGATGACCAAATCAATAATCAAAAACGGAATAAACAGGAGAAAACCGATGGCAAAGGCTTCGGCTAATTGGCTGGTCACGAAAGCGGGAATAACGACGCGAAATTCATCCTTTTGAATATCATCGGGGTTATTGCCGTTACGCTGCGCCATCATTCGTGCCCAACCGTAGAAGAGTCCGCGGTCTTCATCGTGCGCATAGCGCAGCAGAAATTCGCGCAGCGGCTCGCGTCCGCGTTTTGAGGCTTCAAAGATTTCGCGCACCGACATCTCGGAAAAAATTGCGTCCGTTTTGCCGATGTCGCCGGCCTGTTCATACATTTTTTCGACGACCGGACTCATAATAAAAATCGTCAAAATCAACGAAAGTCCGGTGATTACCTGGTTGGGCGGAACCTGTTGGGTACCGAGCGCATTGCGGAGAATCGAAAGCACGACCGAGATTTTAACAAATGACGTAAGCATAATCAGTGCAAAGGGCGCCAGTGCTAAAACACCCATCACGATTATCAACACGACCGGACTCGCGGTACCGTCGTTCGCCGGTTTCACGGCCGGAGTCGGGGTCGCCGATTGTGCGAAAACGGCAAAAATTGATACAAGCCCGATCAAAACACTCATAAAAAAGCGTCGCACCGTGTTGCGATCATAAAAATTTTTTCGTCGAAGATTTTCCGTTAACTGCATTTCGTTTTATCCTCGCTTCTTCCGAAAACCATCCAAAATCTGCATAAAAGAATCTTTTTTAGATTCCTTTTGCGATTTTTCAGCGGCAGCGACGGCTTGCTCAACCGCCGGACCGTCGAGCTCGCTGATGAGCTGGACGCCGTTTTCCGACGAAGCCAGCAATAAATATTTTCCGGCGACTTCGACGACCAGCAAACGCTTTCGGGCATCGAGCGATGTACCGTCAACTACGTGGACGATGCTTTTATTAAAGGAAACGACGCTCAGGCGCGGCAGAATATACTTAAAAATTAAAATTGCGAAACCGCAGACGAGCGCCAGCGCGATGGCAGTTTGGACAAGCAGCCAAACAATGTCGAGCCACCCGACGGTCGGAACAGGTTGGTTGTTTTGCCAGAATAGAAAATTAAAAAGAAAATAATTCACGTCGCTTACCGTAAAAGTTTGGTTATCCGCACACCGAGCCGATCTTCGACCGTGACCAGTTCGCCCCGACCGACGTTTTGATTACCAATCAAAAGATTCACCGGGTCGGTCGGTCGAATTCCGAGTTCGAGAATTTGATTTTCCCGCAGGTTTTCGATTTCCAACAGACTCAGCTGCCGCGCTTCGAGTTCGACCCGCAAGGTCAGGGTGAGGTTTTCCACTGTCAAACCCGTCTGTTCTTCCCCTTCTAGCGGCGACGTCAATTGGTTTTTATAATCGTCTTCGGTTTCCGTCATAAATTTCTCAAGCGGCGGCGGAACTTCCGTTTCATCAAAACCTTTAATAAGGATTTGACAAGCCGAATTTGAATTAAGCTTTCGAACCAAGATTTTATTATCGTTTCTTTCCGCCCTTTTTTCAATCACCTCATCAGCGGCGGCCTCGGCGTGCGCCAATTCGCCGATGATTTTTAGGTTTTTACCGTCGCCCAAAAGAATTTCCGCCGGTCCGAAAACCTCTCTGCCACTAGCTGTTAAATTGTGATTATTTTCAAGCAAAACAACATCATCTTTTTCAAGCCCGGCAATTTCGGCGATAGATAATTCCGCCTCGCCGACCAGCCAACGCATTCGTACTTTCTTAATATGATTTTGCAAGTTTTGAGAAGAAAAACGGCGTCGCGTCTGGGCTCGGGGGGGGGAGAGCCTCAACGCGA
>JBDTZT010000202.1:0-6559 GCA_040005005.1 Actinomycetota bacterium | reverse complement strand
CGCCTTTTTTTAAACGATGTATGCGGACGAGCCGTCCGCGCTCCGACGAAAGCGATTTCAATTATGACAACACATTATTAAAATATTATTCGGATAAAAAAATGGATTTAATCGGCGCTCATTCGCAGCTAAATTTTATGAATCAAAGTTTTTCAGACATTGCCGATCAACTTTTTCTCGAAAAACTTTCAAACACACAATCTGCTGTTCAAAACCCAAAATCTCGCCAGCCTGTTCACGTTGTCTACGGCGGCGCAAATCTTTTTAAAAGCGATACGATTCAGAAACTAGGTAAAATCGCGCTGCGATCAATCGAAACTTACGCGCCGAATTTTGTCGAATTTGCCGATGCAATGTGGCTTAAAGGCGCGGACACTTTGCCGAAATTTGCCGATGTCATTGAAGATTTGGAATTTCGCCTCGCCGACAATCCCGAAAAAGTTAGGGCGGAAAATTACGACGCGTGGTTTGCGTGGACGATTTACAACCGCGTCATCAAAAAATTGCAACGCGAGCCCGTCGAAGATTTCCGGATTGATTTTGAAGACGGTTACGGAATCCGTACCGACGCGGAAGAAGATTCGCACGCCGTTTCCGCGTCAAACGAATTGGCCAAAATGGTGAATTCCGCGCCGGTTGACAATGGATTAATGGCAAGCAATGATTTTGCTTTTACTAACGGGCGGGCTTCTGAATTTATCGGCTTTCGCATCAAGTCTTTTCAGCCCGAAACTTTCAAACGCGCCGTTCGCACTTTGGAATTGTTTCTCACGAATTTCTTGGCGAAAACCAACAATCAATTACCTGAAAACTTTGTTGTTACGTTGCCGAAAATATCGCAGACGGCCGAAATAGAAGTTTTGTGCGAATTGCTTGATGAGATTGAAAAACGAAACAATCTGCCGGAAAACTCGATCAAAATCGAAATAATGATTGAAACTCCGCAATCCGTGCAGCTTTTGAGCGAACTCGCCGAAGCGGGAAAAAATCGCCTCAATTCGGCGCATTTCGGCGCGTTTGATTACACGGCAAGTTTCGGAATCACGGCCGTGTACCAGCATTTACAGCACGACGCTTGCCGTTTTGCGCGGCAGCTGATGCAGATAAATCTGGCGCCGCTCGGAATTCGTCTTTCCGATTCGGTCACGACCGAAATGCCCGTTCCCGTGCATCGCGGCGCGGAATTGTCCGACAAGCAAAAAGCGGCAAACAAACGCGCCGTGCATCTCGCGTGGCGCAAACATTTTAATAACGTCACGGCTTCTTTTATCAACGGCTTTTATCAAAGCTGGGATTTACACCCGAATCAACTCCCGGCGCGTTATGCGGCAGTATATGCATTCTTTGTGGAAAGCGTAGACGAGCAAGCAACGCGCTTAAAAAACTTTATCGGCAAAGCGGCGCAAGCGATGCTCACGGGAAACAGATTTGACGATGCGGCTTCGGCGCAGGGTCTTTTAAATTTTTTTATTCGCGCCGTCCGGTGCGGTGCGATGAGCGAAGAAGAAGTTCGGCAAAAAGCCGATTTAAGTTCGGCTGAACTCAAATCGGCGTCGTTTGTAAAAATCATGGAATTGCGAAAGTGAGAACTGAGAGTTGGGAATTAAACTATTATTCACTTCTCTTCTCACTTTTCACGTTAAATCTCGCTCGACATTATTTTCTCTAAAATTTCGTCTTGCTGTTTGCGGTTATCGGTAATCGAAGGGTCTTTTTTTCGCGGTCCATCGGCAAATTTCGGCGGTGGCGAAAAAGGATCAATCTGCATCGGCAAACCAGACTGCGAAAGACTGTGCGAAATAATGCGACTCAAAAGTTCCTGTTCAAATTTCGTGATGTCAACAAATTTCGCGCCGATGCCGTTATCTTCAAATTTGTAAAGCACCTTGCAGGTGAGCGGCAGGAAGTTTCCGTTCGGCAGAAGAATTTCCAAACGGAAAACTTCGCCCGTCAAAATAGTTTCTTCCCATTCGAGCAGACATCCGCCGATGCTGATCTGGTGAAGCAGAACCTCTTGTTTATCGCCAAATTTCGTAAAGCGAATTGCCGGAAGGTCGAGCGAAAATCTGATATGTTGTCTTTGACTTATTGACATTAAAAAATCTGGTTGGATTCCGGTGACAAGTAAAATCGCTTGTCATTGAACATTTTAACCGTTTCATCGGCGTTTAAGCAACAGTTTTCTTCAAACTTTTCTGAAATCGGTTAAAATTCCGTTATGAATTTTCAAATTCTCCGGTTAATTTATTTCGGCGCGCTGGCAATTGAGATTTTTGCGAGCCTCACCGAAAATCTGCCATTGCATTATGTTTCAAAGCCATTGTTAATGCCGATTTTGCTTTTTTATTACGCAATCAATACAAAAAAATTCGCTTCGGCGAAATATCCGGTAATGGCCGCGCTAATTTTTTCGTGGTTCGGCGATGTTCTTTTATTGCTCGACAAGGTATATAAGACGTTTTTTATTTACGGATTAATGGCTTTTCTCGCCGCCCATATTTTCTATATTTTCTATTTTTGGAAAATCAGGAAACTAAATAATGTCGCCATTTTGCCGAATGCTTTGATATTTGTCGGAATCGCGGCTTATATATTGGCTCTTTTCACCTACGTTGCGCCGAATGTGCAAAATCTGCTCGTTCCGGTGGCGGTTTATGCTTTTATAATTTCGGTGATGTTCACCGCAAGTTTGACGGCTTTCGATCTTTCAAAACAAACTTTCGGCAAAATCTGCGTCGCCGGAACTTTTCTTTTTCTGGTGTCAGATTCGATTCTGGCGATCAATCGTTTTGTCGCGCCGTTCCCACTTGCACCGGTTCTGATCATGCTGACTTATGCCGGCGCACAACTTTTAATAACGGAAGGAAGTTTACGGAATTTACTGAAAATTAGCCACGAATAAACACGAAAAAGCACGAAAAATTTAATAAAACCTTTCGTGTTCGTTCGTGTTTATTTGTGGCTAATTATTAGTTATTAGCGGCTTCGGTTTTCGTGCAGACTTCGCCGAAAGCATTGACCAATTCCTGCGCAATCATTAACGGATGACGACCTTCGAGGTCTTTGCGCTCGAACATTTTGACGAGCTTTCCGTCTTTCAAAAAACCGATTGCGGGCGACGAAGGCTGATAGCCTTCAAAATAATCGCGGGCCACATCGGTCGCATCAATATCGGCACCGGCGAAAACCGTGATCGCTTTGTCGGGTTTGACTTCCGAATTTTGCAGCGCCATCGCAATGCCGGGACGCACACCGCCAGCCGCGCAGCCGCAAACCGAATTGACGATGACCATCACGGTTCCACCGGTATTTTCAACGGCTTCGATCACTGCTTCGGGTGTTTTTGTTTCTTCGATTCCGAGCTGCGCTAATTCTTGGCGCATTCCGTGAATCATAATTTCCGGGTATGGCATAATATTTTCCTCGATAATTTCAAATTTAAGAAGCGTCAGATTTCACATTTTTGAAACTTGACCTTTTTTTCAAGTATTGAATTTTGCAAAGGTTTAGTCAAGCCGGATTATAAAACTTAGAGTAAATCGCTGCGCCGTTGCAGCTTTGCGGAAAATTATTTTACGGCTGAATTGTAATCTTCGCGCCAAGCGGAATCGCCTCGAAAATCTCTTTCATTTCCTCATCTTTGAGAGCCAGACAGCCCGCCGTCCAATCTCTTTCGGTGCCGCCGCCGTGAATATAGATTTCGCCGCCAAGGCGCGTATTCTGCGGCGGCATTTTCTTATCAGTAACGGCTTGCACAATCGCGTCGTGTTCGGCTGGCGAAATTAGATTCTCGCGCAAACCTCTTTCGGCATCGTCAATTGACGGATAACTTAACCCCAGCGAAAGATAAAATTTGCTTCGCACGTTTTTCGTAAAAACATAAAATTCGCCGAGCGGAGTTTTGCCGTCGCCTTCTTGCTCCTTGTCGCCTTCGGGCGCAAAACCAAGCCCGATCCGGTAAGTTTTAACTAACTTTTCGCCGTCCAAAATTTGCAATTTTCGCTCGCTTTTTTTAACGACCAGACGCGGATTTTTGATTGTAATATCCAAAGCCATAAATTGATTTAAGAGAAAAAAACTCAATAAGAACAAAACAAAAACTGAAAATCTTTTTAAAACCTTTCTACTCATTCGCTTTTCGCCTTGGCGTCTTGGCGGGAAATATTTATCTTACGCACATCGTCGCCATCACCTTCAATCGTAATCCGAAAAGTCTTTGCAGGGAAAGCAAAATCTTGCAAACGCTCTGACCATTCGATAATTGTGACCGCCGTTTCATCTTCGAGAATTTCGGGCAAACCGACTGCCAAAGCCGCGTTCGATCTTTCATCAATGCGCCACAGATCAATGTGATAAACGTCAAACTTTTCGGTTCGGTAAAGATTAACAAGCGTAAAACTTGGCGAAGTGACCTCGTCAACATCGTAATCAAACGCGTATAAAATGCCTTTCGTGAAAAGCGTTTTGCCCGCACCAAGCCCGCCCGACAGCAAAATCATTTCACCGCCGCGAAAAGTTTCGCCGAGTTTTTCGCCCAAATCGAACGTATCTTGCGGAGTTTCGCAAATAAATTCCCCAATCATTACATTTTTAATCCGATCTGCGAAAACCACGTCAGTTTATCCCAGTAGCCGCGCTGAGCGACGATCTTGCCGTCCCGGAACTGGAAAAAACCACAGCCGCGCAGCTCGAACGATTTGCCCGTCGGCGCGTTGCCGTAGAATTCGCCTTTGAAGGTGCCGCCGCCGTTCCATTCCCACGCTGCCCAATCTTCGTCGGCGATGATGTTTTCGACAATCGAATACGAATCGGGAAAACCGCGGAAAAACTCCATCATATCCTTACGGATTTGCGTCTGCCCGACTGCGGGAACGCCCGCCGCGACCTGAAAATTAACCGCATCTTCAGCATAACAATCCATCACCGCTTCCAAATCCTTCGCGATGAACGCATTTATCCATTTTCGTAAAAGTTCTTTTGAATTCATTTATTTTAACAATTCGTAATTCGTAATTTTTAATTCGTAATTGATTCAAACGCTTCGCCCAGACATTCGCGCACGTCCGAGGCGAGCATCGTCCGTTTACCGAATTTTTCGGCGGCAATGTCGCCCGCCAAACCGGCGATATAGACCGCCGCGAGAGTCGTTTCAAAAATATCAACTTTTGCTTGAACCGCTTGTGCGATAAAACCCGTGATGATTCCTGTCAGCGTGTCGCCGTTTCCCGCTTTTCCGAGTCCCGAATTCCCGGTCGGATTTATACAAACGCGACCGTCGGGCGCGGCGATTAAAGTTCGTTCGCCTTTCAAAACTAAGATGACTTTGTGTTTTTCGGCAAAATCGCGGACGGCTTTGACGCGGTCTTTCAACGCTTCTTTATCCGTCGTGCCGAGCAGTCGCAAAAATTCGCCTTCGTGCGGCGTTAAAATAAGCGGAAATTCGTCTGAGCCTTGCAAATCAAATGGCGATAAAGCATTTAATCCATCGGCATCAATGACCACCGGCGTTTTGCGTTTCATAACGACTTTGCGGACAAAATCTTTGGTTGTTTTTTCGCCTGAACTTAAACCGCAGCCGATGCCGACGACATCAATTTTTTCCGTCAGCTTTTCAATCTTGGCAAACGCTTTCGCCGAAACTGCGCCCGATTTCGTTTCCGCTAAACCATGCGTGATAACTTCTTCCAAAACCTTCGCGGCAACCGCAACTTGCGCCGATTCTGATGTGGCGATCGTCGTCAAGCCAACGCCCGAAAGCATCGCCGCATTGCCCGCGAGCACCGCCGCACCCGAATACTCACGCGAACCGACGATAAGCAGCGCGTGGCCGCGTTTATTTTTGTAAGAACCGCTCGTAAATTTTGTTTGCTCAAGCCAATTTATTGCATCTTGCTTTTCGGTTACAAAAGTTTGCGACGGCGACGAATCAATCAATTCCTGCGGCGAACCGATATTTGCTACAACTAATTCACCATTAAAATTCGACGCGGGCGGCAAAACATTCGCCAGTTTCGGCGCGGTGAAAGAAACGGTTAAATCAGCGTTAATATTTTCGCCAATCTGTTCTGAAACATTAGAATCTATGCCTGATGGAATATCCAAAGACACTAAATAAGAAATTGTGGTTTTGTTTTTTGCAGTGACACTATTTTCAACAAGTTCTGCCAATTGACCTTCGAGTTTTTTTGTTAAACCGGTTCCAAATAATGCATCAATGACAATTTTATTTGGAAACATACGTGAACGGAACTCGTGGTTGATCTCCATTAACCAATTTTTGTCAAAATACTGAAAAAACCAAAAACTGACGTTTTCTTTTACTTTTTGTTCTTCGTAATTTCTTTTGCAAAATTCAAAATTAATTCTTGCATCGCCCTTTGTTTCTTCAATTTTTCCGAAAAGTTTTACTTGAACTTTCGCGCCTTGATTCCATAACATTCGCGCCAGCGCCGCGCCGTCGCCGCCATTGTTGCCTTTGCCGCACAAAATTAAAAAATATTTTCCCGCGACGCTTCCACCGAGCTTTTCCGTGATAATGCGTGCGGCGGCGTGCGCGGCG
>JBDTZT010000201.1:0-6592 GCA_040005005.1 Actinomycetota bacterium | reverse complement strand
AGGTTTTTCTGCGGAATCGGCTTTTTTTGCCGAATATGAAACTTCCGAGTTCTTTGAACCTGTAAAGTTTTGCAGAATCAAATAGCCGAAAAATCCGCTGAACAAAACAACGAGTGCGCCCATTGCATAGGCAAGCTGCGGAAATATGAAAAGTTTGCGATACCAGGGCATTTTTGTTTCGGCAATTTTCGCCGGAACAACAGAAGAAGCGGTTACCGTTTCCGCTTCTGAATTTAACGCAATTACGTCAGACAGAATTTTTCGACACCGCGTGCAATCGGCTAAATGCTCCGCGTCTCGCGCCCGCGCCAATTCGGGCAGAGCATTTTCGGCGAACGCGGAAATTTCATCCGCGCCAAGGTGCAAATCAAATGAAGCGACAACTTCAGTGCCCCGCGCTTTTCGCAGAATTGCATCTATTTCCTTGTCGAATTCAAATTCCATTTTGTTTTTACCACAGAGAACACGGAGGATTCAGAGAATTAATAAAACATTCAAATCCATTTCTCAAAAATCTCTGTGTGCTCGGTGGCTAAATTTCTTAACCAGCTAAAGAACGCTTTACCGCAAAACTTCTTGCACGAAAGCGCAAATTGTCAATATCGCCACCAATTTTTCAAGACTGATTCCGAGTTGAGATGCCGTTTCCGAGAGGTAGCGTTTGACTTCTTCGGCGCTCCAGTTGTGCTGAGTTTTCAGTATTTTCTCGACCGAACTGCGAATGTCGGTCTGAATCCGCACGATCTTGCGGCTTGCCGTCGCTTCGTGATAACCGAATGTCTGCCCGATCTCCTTGAGCTTCATTTCGTCGTAATAATAGAGCTTCAAAAGCAACCGATCGTCCGTCTTGAGTTCGGCAATTGCCTGATTCAACGCTTCGGAAACGTCGCGCCTCAGTTGTTTTTCGTCAAAAATCTCTTCCGCGTTGTCATGATGCGTAATGACCGCTAAATTTTCCGCTTTTTCGGAAGATGCGTTCGCCAGATTTTCAAATTCGCGCGTTTCTTCAACCTGCACGAGCCGCGATTGTTTACGAAACTGGTCAACCGCGAGCTGCGAAACGATTGCCCGCAGCCAACCGCCCAGAGATCCGCGCCCCGAATAATACGAGAGCTTCGATTTAAGTTTTCCGTCCTTATCCTGCTTTAAGCCGTAAAGCTCGGCCCAGATCGAGCTTGCCAGATCGTCGGCGTCTTCCGCTTTCGGCGCGCATTTCCACGCCGCCGCTTTGACGGTTTTGTCCTGCGTCGCAACCAGATCGCTCCACGCCGTTTCATCGCCTTTTTCGCACGCCAGCACCAGACACAAATCATCGGCGCGAAGCTCGTCAATAAACGCTTTGATCTCCGCCGCAGACGCATTTTCATTATCGCACAGCAGATATTTTTCGAGCGACCTATCAATGCGCGGACATACATCGTCGGGCTTGAGCCCGCGCGGATTCTCGGCACGCGAGATCAGACGCGCAATTGATTCTTCGATAATCGTTTTGTGTTTTTCGGCGGCAGCGGTCACAATTTTTTCAGTCGAAAGATTTTAACACTAATTTGCAGAATTTAGGGAACACGCGCCGCAAAATAGGTGTCTAATGCTTTGTAGTTGCAAAAACAAAACAACAGGTTGCTTGATGAAATGTTTGTAAAACTTATCTTTTTGTGGATTTTTTTATTTGCTTCAATTTTCACCCTTCCTGCGCAAAGAAAAATTGACGGCGTAAATCGTGGCATTATAAATGGTGCAGCAACGTATTTGCCAAAGCCCGATTATCCGCAGGAAGCAAAAGATTTTTGTGCCGGCGGAAAAGTCGAAATCGAGGTTTTGATTAGCGAACAAGGCGACGTCATCGAAGCCAAAGCGATTTCCGGCGATGAACTTTTGCGAGATGTTTCGGTTGAAGCCGTCAAAAAAGCGAAATTTGGTCTCTTTGCTGATGGAGTGCCTGTAAAGAAAAGAGGAATTGTTGTTTATAACTTTCCGCTTGAACGAAAATGTATTGTTGTTGGCGTGGTCAACAAAAAAGCCAAATTTATTCCAAGACCTGAATTCCCAAAAGATTGTTGTTGCGCGGGAAATGTGGTGGTTCAAGTAATTATTGATTTTAACGGGAAAGTTACCAAAGCCAGAGCCATTTCGGGAAATCCTTTGCTTAGGATTTCGGCACTTAAATCTGCTCAGAAAGCAATATTCCCATCGACTTTAATAGATACAAATGAGCAAATTTATGTAATAGGATTATTGGTTTACAACTTTTCATCTAAGCGAAAATAATTTTCTACTTACCGCAAATGTTTCCGCAAAAACGAGACGATCTTATAACCGTCAATATAAACCCAGGGCTTTTCCCCTAAAGTGTAATGTCCGCAGGGAATTTTTGTTTTGTCGTGTTTAATGCCGTGGTCGCGCAGGGCGCGCATCATATCGCGGGAAAGGTCAACCGGAAAGGTCAGGTCGTAAAGCGTGTAAATATAGCGCTGCGGGCGCGGGCGAAGCCGTGCGAGCTTGTCCATATAAGCCATCGGCGAAATCGGCAGCCAGTATTCGCGCAATTCGTCGAGTTCGATGTTGTTTTGTAAACCTTCCTTGACGTGATAGGTCGAAAGACCTTGCCAGACGACATCGGCGACGTAGCCCGAAACGTGATTGAAAACGCCGGCATCAATCTGCAAATCGTGAACAAAGGCGAAAAATCCGACACAACTTCCAATGCTCGTCCCGATAATTCCGACTTTCTCAAAACCTTGCTCTTTCAACCACCTGACGGCTGAACGCGTGTCAACCACCGATTGGCGAAGCGATTGCAGCGTTTGCCCGACATTCGGCGCGACCAGATAATCGGCGCGGTCGAGTTCGGGCGGCATTCGTTTTTCGTGATACGGCAGCGTCACTCGAAGCGCGGACATCCCGAAACGATTAAACATTTTACACAGATCGAAATATGTTCCCGCCTTGGCGTTCCAGTGCGGAAGCACAACGACCGCCGATTTTTTGTTGTCTTTGTGCGGAAAAAAATGCGCGTAAACTGTATTGTTTTCAGGTGAAAAAGTTTTGATCCCGCTTGTCCAGGTCAATTGATTGTCCGTTAATTCGTAGTCTGAAATTTCCGGTGAGCAGAAAAAACTGTCGCTGTCGGCGATGGTGTTTTTTGAATATTCGCGAAAGAATTCGTGCGGATTTATGCCGTTCGCGTTTTCACCCGTAAACTCCATTCCCCAACCGAATTCGCGCACGACGCGATTGTTGTCGCGCATCGCATGTTCGCGTTCACGGTTGTGCATATAGCGTTTGAGCATAAGATTTAATGGTAGAGAAATGAGTTGCGGGTTTCAAGTTCTAAGTCTCAAGTTTCCCGGTTGGCGAACACATCAGTATAGTGAGCGGTAGCGAGTCTTCTTCGCCTTGAAATTGTTGCTAAGTAAAGGTGTTCGCTACCGCTCACTATACTGATTACAGGTTTTTGACTTGGAACTTGAGACTTGAGACTTTTTCTAAGCCGTCGCGGCGTTCGCCGCTTGCAAAACCTTTTCGTAAAAGGCGATGTATTGCGGAATGATCTTTTCGGAACTGTAGCGCGAAATCGCCAGTTCGCGTCCGCGTTTGCCGAATGAAGTGCGCAGTTCGTCATCGTTTAAGAGTTTCAAAACATCGTTGGACATTTTTTCAGTGTCGCCGATGTCACTCATAAAACCAGTTTCGCCGTCATTGATGACTTCGGGAATTCCGCCGACGCGAGAAGCAACGACCGGAACTTCGCAGGCTTGCGCTTCAAGCGCGGCCAGCCCGAAAGATTCCATTTCCGACGGAAGCAAGGACACATCCGCGACGCCTAAATAATCAGCAATTTTCGGCTGTTTACCGACAAACGCAACCTTTTCCAACACATTCAGCATTCGCGCCCGGTGATGAACCGCCGAATATTCGGGTCCGTCGCCCGCCATTACAAGCCGCGCCGCGCCGCCTTTTTGCAAAACTTTCGCTAAGATTTCGACGCAATCGGCAGGACGTTTGACGGCGCGAAAATTTGAAACGTGGATCAGGATTTTTTCGCCGTTCGGCGCAAGTTCTCGCCGCAGCGGCGAATCGGCGATTTTTTGATAATGCGTCGGGCAGATAAAATTCGGAATTACTTCAACTTCGTCAAAGTCAAAAGTTTCAATCGTCGCTTGTTTCAAAAATTTCGAGACTGCCGTCACGCCGTCCGATTGCTGAAGACCGTAGCGCGTTATCGGCAAATAAGAACGGTCGGCGCCGACGAGCGTAATGTCAGTGCCGTGAAGCGTCGTAATCACCGGAACGTATCGTTTCTGTTTGATTGATTCACGCGCCAAAATTGCCGAAATCGAATGCGGAATCGCGTAGTGAACGTGCAGCAGATCGAGTTTTTCCGAACGCGCGACGGTCGCCATTTTAGTCGCCAGAGCCAAATCGTATGGCTGATGTTCAAAAAGCGGATACGACATCATTTCGACTTCGTGAAACTGCACGCGTTCGCTTAGTTCGACGAGGCGCGTCGGCAGACTCGATGATATAAAATGAACGAAATGACCGCGCGCGGCAAGTTCGCGCCCGAGCTCCGAGCCGACAATTCCGCTTCCGCCATAAGATGGATAAACCGTGATTCCAATGTTCATTAATTTAATGGTAAATGGTAAATGGTGAATGGTAAAAGGTGAATGATTAATTTTATTCTACTAAACACGCAGGTTAAAAACCTTGCACTTTCAGTGCAAGAATTTATTACGCTTTCTTTTCTTTATCCGGAAAGAAAGAATTAAGCGAATTTCATTCGCGTTCATTTTTCAAACCTCTGCACTTCTAGTGCAGAGTGGTTTAGTTTTTCATTCATCATTATTAACAACTTCCTTCAAAATAAATTCGTCCGGGTCCACGACGATTTTTTTCGGCTTCGCGCTTTTTACCGTTAAGGTCGTTTCCTTATCGTTCGGCGTTATCGTCACGCGCCGCGCACCTTTGTTGGTTACGATTTCGATTGTGACCGGCTGCAAAAAAGCATCGTCTGTCTGCATTTGCTTGAGCGTAATTTCGAGCGATCTTTTGCCCGTTGCCTTCCAACTGATTTGATAAATCGGATGTCCGGCTTTGTAAATCCAACGCTCGAAAAAGTTTTTTAAATCTTTTCCCGATGATTTTTCTAGTGCGGTGCGCAGATCTTCGGTCGTCGCGGTTGATTCCTTGTGTGCTTCGTAATACTCGCGCAAGCCTTCAAAAAACGCTTTGTCGCCGAGCATTCCGCGTAACCCGTGCAAAACCCACGCGCCTTTTTCGTAATTATTTGGCGTCAGCAGGTCGAAAAGCTTTTCGGTTTCCGTGTCGTGAATCGCCGTGCGGCGCGTTTTTTCGTATTCCAGATAATTTTTCGCGTCTTCCCGCATATAGGCGCGAAACCGCAATTTGCCTTCCGTTTTTTCAAGGAAAATTCCGGCGAAATAAGTCGCAAAACCTTCGCTCAGCCAAAGGTCGGCCCAGGTCGCTTCCGTCACCGAATCGCCAAACCATTGATGCGCGATCTCGTGGGCGACCGTCTCTTCAACGCGGCGCGGAATTTTATATCGCTGACTGCGCGGTTTCGCGTTTAGAAAATTCTGAAAAAGAGTTGGCGTAAAAACGATCGTGTTCGCGTTTTCCATTCCGCCGAATTTAGTTGCGCCGATAATCAGCGCGAGCTTGCCGTAAGGATAAGGCGCGATCAAATTGCTGAAAGTGACAACCGACGGCGCGGCGGGCGAAAAGCCTTGCACGGCAAATTGTCGGTCGGCTTGCGGAACATAATAAGAAATCGGCACGGGCGCTTTGGTTTTCAAGGTGGCATTCGCAAATTGCCCGATAGCGACGACCATATTGTATGGCGAAACAGGTTTGCTCTCATTAAAAATCCAGGTTTTTGTCGTGTCGGGATTATTTTTCGCAGATTCAAGAATTCCGTTGGCCACGACCGAGTTACTTGACGAAGCTGTGACGGTAAATCGAACGGACGCTTTTGCCGACGGATGATCAAGACACGGAATCCAATTGTGAACCCGGTCCGCCCAATTATCGCCGACCGCCGAAGGATTTCCGTCGCGGTCTTTGGTCAAAATCAAGCCGTCTTTGGGAACGCCTGAATAGGTGACAGAAATATTTAACCTTTGATTTACCTGCGCGGGCTGCGTCAAATAAACATCGAGTTTGTCGTCGTGCTGAGCAAAACGCGCCGCTTCGCTATTAACTTTCACGCTGCTGACAGGCATTGTTCCGAAATCGAAATCAATTTTTGTGACATCCGTTTGACGAACGAGAATTGTTACGTCGGTGGTCGCCGAACTAATTTGCGAAAGACTGGCATCGAACACGAGTTTTACGTCAAAGTGCGTCGGCTGCCACGATTCAATCAGACGCTCGTGCCGTGTTGCATGAACAGCCGAAAATAAAAGAACGACAAGAAAACCGATACCGATTGCGCCGGGGAGATTTTGAAACCGGGTTTTGATAATTTTATTCATAGACTTTAATTTCCGCTGGTTTCTCTCCGGAATAGATGATAAGTGAGAAATGAAAGTTGATAGATAAAGCGAAAAATCCAACAGTTATCACTTCT
>JBDTZT010000200.1:0-6599 GCA_040005005.1 Actinomycetota bacterium | reverse complement strand
ATCGGGCAGTGGCTTTCCTTCGTCCGCACTTCCAATTAGATGAGCTTTCAGTTTCGCTAAGACTGGTTGCGGATTTACCGCCACCAGCGAAATAATTAGGTTTCCAAAAAAAAATGTATTTTTTTTGGAAATTTCGCAAAAGGTATCTTTCAATTCGTCTTATTTAGGAAGCGAGCAGTAAGACTCGAATGAGATTGAAAGTTATGAGGGAAAGGTTGTTTGATTAGTTAGTCAAGCAACCTGATAAATAAAAAAACAGTTATTTTGAAAGGAGCAAATTAAAAAAATGGCACAAGCTGATTATTACTTGAAAATTGATACTATCGAAGGTGAATCCGATGCAACGGGTTTTGAAAAACAAATGCAAATTGAATCTTGGTCGTTCGGCGCAAGCAATTCGGGCTCAGCCGTCCAAGGTACAGGTTTAGGCGTAGGAAAAGTTAGTCTGCAAGACTTTCACTTTGTCGTCCAAAACGGTAAAGCGTCACCGCAACTGTTCTTAGCCTGCGCAAAGGGCAACCACATTCCGCAAGCTATCCTGAGCTGCCGCAAAACGGGTGGCGACGGCAATCCATATACTTATACGAAAGTTACATTTGGCGACATCGTTATCTCGTCATTCCAAACTGGCGGAAGCAACGGAAGTGCGATTATGCCGATGGAACAAATTTCGTTCAACTTTACAAACATTACGTTTGAGTATTTCCAACAGAAGCCGGACGGTTCGGTTGCTTTGACCAACACCACCAGCTACGACATCAAGAAAGTCGAAGGCACAGGAGCCTAAGATTTCCGAAGGTCAAAAATTGTCCGTCATCGGTATTCGGCGACGGACAATTTTTAAAGAAATCAAAAGTTTTAGATACCGTCACTTGCGAGTGACGGTATCTCTTCCTTTTTAAAAAAATGGCACGGATTGAAAACGAAATTCGCATTACGCCCTCAATACTTGACCGTTTACTCGATTTTGAGCCGGATATATCTAAGGAAGCCCCGAAATCGCGTTCAAAATCTCTTCGTGAGCTAAAACTATCTGTGCGGCGCGATTTGGAATGGTTGTTAAATTCCCGATGTTTTCCTGAAGAAATTGATGAGCGTTTGGAAGAAGTCAAAAAATCGGTTGTTGTCTATGGTTTACCTGATATTACGGGCATTAGTGCAAAGAGCCACATTGAGCAAAAACGCTTGTCGGACGCTCTGGAAAACGCAATCAGAATTTTTGAACCGAGATTTTTAAATCTGAAAGTTATGCTTGAACCCGTCAACAATATTGACCGAATGTTAAAATTTCGTATCGAGGCGCGTCTGAATGTCGAGCCAACACCTGAACCGATTGCTTTTGATACGGTTCTTCAATTAGGAAGCGGTGAATTTGAAGTAAAAGAAAAATAAGAGTTTTTTTCGTTTTTTTCCTTCTTATCAATTAAAATAGCTTAATGCGCGACGAACTTTTAGGTTACTACGAACGCGAACTCATATTTCTGCGCCGAATGGGCGCGGAATTTGCCCGCAAATATCCAAAAATTGCGGCACGGCTTCTGCTTGATGAAGAGAAAATTGAAGACCCGCATGTCGAACGAATTATCGAAGCCTTTGCTTTTTTAACGGGAAGAATTTCATTAAAACTCGACGACGAACTTCCTGAAATTACCGAATCCTTTCTTAATGTTCTTTATCCACATTATCTTTCGCCGATTCCTTCAATGGCGATTACTCAGTTTTCCTTCGGTTCGCCGAATGATAAATTGACAGCCGTGCAGAAACTCGATCGCGGAGCAAAACTCAATTCGCGTCCGGTTGACGGAACGCCGTGTCAATTTCGGACGGGTTTTGATGTTCAGCTTGTCCCGATGGAACTCCAGTCCGCCGCGCTTGAATCAAATGCCCCGAAAGACGGACGGGGGAAATATGCCGATAGTCATATTCGCTTGAGTATGCGATGTTTCGGCGATGCGAATCTGCACGAATTTAAAGTTGGTAGCACCAATGAACCGCCAAAATATTTGCGTTTCTATATTAACGGCGATCCGCAATTGATTTTTCCACTCTATGAAATTATTTTCAATCAAGCAACAAAAGTGGAATTTCGCGCCAAAGAGCAACCGATTGGCAATAAAACTTTTAAAACTTTAACAAATATTCAACTTAAACTTCCTGATCCGGTAATTTTGCCCGCCGAAGATGCGATAAAACAGGTTGGATTTTCGGAAGAAGAATCGCTGTTGCCATATACAAAACGCTCGTTTCAGGGTTATCGTTTGCTGACGGAATATTTTTCTTTTCCTTATAAATTTTTATTTTTCGATATTTATGGAATTGACCAAGCCGTCGCCAAAAAATTTGGCAGTCACTTTGATATTTTAATTCATTTAAAGGATATTACGCCGCCAAAAGCTCCGGTTACAGCTGATACTTTTCGGCTTGGCTGCACACCGATTATCAATCTTTTTTCGCGGATGGCTGACCCGATTTATCTTTCGCAGCAAAAATACGAATATCACGTCTTGCCGGACGTTCACCGCCAAATGACGACTGAGGTCTATTCGGTTGACGATGTAATTACAACCGACCCGAAAACGAATACAACACGCGAATTTTCGCCATTTTACTCACTTCGCCACGCTTACGGCGAACAGTTGGAAAAATCTTTCTGGTATGGAATGCGGCGCGGTTCACAGCGCGAAGAAGACGAAGGAACAGAAATGTATCTTTCGCTGGTGGATATGAATTTCAATCCGCTTGTCCCGGCTGTCGAAGTCATCAATATCAGAACGACCTGTACAAATCGCGATTTGCCTGCAAAATTACCGTTTGGCGGACGCGAGGGCGATTTTGAAGTGGAAGGAAGTGGTCTGCTTTCAAAGGCTCGATGTTTGACGAAACCGACGGAAACCTTGCGTCCGGCGCGCCGCCGTGCATTGCAATGGCGTTTAATTTCGCATTTGAACTTGAATTATTTATCAATTATTGAAAGCCAGAACGGAACACCGGAAGCCTTGCAGGAAATTCTGCATCTATACAATTTTGATGATTCTTCCGCCAATCGCAAACAGATTTTGGGCATTACCGGAATTGAAAGCCGCAAGGTTGTGCGGCGCATCGGTGAACATATCGGCGCAGGTTTCGTGCGTGGTCTGGAAACGACTTTGACAATGGACGAAGAAGAATTTGTCGGAAGCGGGATGTTTTTATTTGCGTGTGTTTTGGAAAGATTTTTCGGGCTTTATTGTTCATTAAACTCTTTCAATCAAATGGTTTTGCGAACAAAACAGCGTGAAGAAGATGTCAAAGTTTTCGTTCCGCGAACCGGCGAACAAATTCTTTTGTAAGTGAAAAGGTAAAAAGTGAGAAAGTGGTATTTTTGCCGCCAAGCAATTTCCGCTTTTTAACCTAGATATAATGGTGAAAAAACCTTTAAATCAAGAAATTGCCGACGAACCCTATAGGTTTGAGTTTTTTCAAGCCGTGCGTTTGCTCGAAAAGGTTTATCCCAAACGCAAAGCCGTTGGGCGCGATGCTTTGCCGCACGAAGAAATCGTTCGTTTTCGCTCACGAATGAGTTTAAATTTTCCCGCCAGCGAAGTTCACGAACTCAAAGAATCGTTTGACGAATTTACCGAAGAACAAACATTGGAAATGTTCATCAATTTTATGGGAATGGTGGGTGTTTCGGGCGTGATGCCCATTCACTATACCGAACTCATAATGGAGCGTGTCCGTTATCGTGATACGGCGATGTGGATGTTTTTGGACATTTTCACACATCGCTCGGTTTCGATGTTTTTCCGCGCTTGGGAGAAGTATCGCTTTCCAATCGGCTATGAACGCGGACAAGATGATTTTACGGCGTTTCTTTTCGATTTTGCCGGACTCGGCACGAAAGGCTTACGCGGACGGATGGTATTGGACGATGAATCGCTTTTGCCTTACAGTGGTCTCATTGCTCAAAAGCCTCATTCGGCAACGGCGTTAGGAAATATTCTGGGCGATTACTTTCGCGTTAAGGCAAAAATCATCCAATTTTTCGGTCAATGGTTGGATTTAGACAAAGCAAGTATTTCGAAACTCGGACAGGCAAACAGTTCGCTCGGAACAACCGCGATTATCGGGAGTCGCGTTTGGGAGCAACAATCAAAGTTTCGGATAGTTTTCGGCGCATTGACATTCAACGAATTTCAAGCCTTTTTGCCAAGCGGAACGGCATATAAACCGATGAAATCAATCATTGAGTTTATGCACGGCGCGGAGTTCGATTTTGATGTTCAGCTTATTTTGCAAGCCAAACAAGTTCCCAGCACGATTTTGACGACACGCGCCAAACGTCGTCCAATGCTCGGTTGGACAGCATTTCTTAAGACAAAACCGTTTAAGCAGGATGACGACCAAGTTATATTGCAGATGGATAATTAAAACCGTTTCAAATGTTTAAGGAGATAGAAGAAAAATGAATGTAAATTTAAAATCATTAGTCGGTAGATTGAACGATACTTCTCGGGGTGCATTGGAAGGCGCGGCTGGTCTGTGTCTTTCGCGCACAAATTACGATGTCGAAATTGAGCATATTTTGGCCAAATTACTCGAACAGAACGACACCGATTTACACAAAATTTGTAATCATTACGAAGTCAATATTGACCGTCTAAGCAAAGACGTAACAAGTGCTCTCGACCGTTTTAAGACGGGGAATTCGCGCACGCCGGGAATTTCTGATCGGCTTCCGCAGTGGTTTCAAGATGCGTGGCTGTTGGCATCGGTTGATTTCGGTGCGGCGCGTGTTCGTTCGGGACATTTGATTCTGGCTTTGCTCTCAAATGAAAGCACAGCACGAATTGCCCGCGACGTTTCGAGAGAATTCAGTCATATTTCGGTCGAATCTTTGCAAACGAAACTGCCTGAAATTACGGTGGATTCGGCGGAAGCACGCGATGCGGTGGCTTTGGGCGAAGCTGCCGGAGTTTCGAGCGGAGAACCTGTTGCAAGTGGAGTTCCGGGGAAGACAAAAGCACTTAACCAATATACCGAAGATTTAACAGCGAAAGCGGCGGCGGGAAAAATTGACCCGATTCTCGGACGTGATTTCGAGATTCGCCAAATCGTTGATATTTTAACGCGACGACGACAAAACAACCCGATTTTGACAGGCGAAGCAGGCGTTGGTAAAACTGCCGTCGTCGAAGGTTTCGCACTCAGAATCGCGCAGGGCGATGTTCCAGACCCATTGAAAAATGTCGCGGTTAGAACGCTTGATTTAGGTTTATTACAAGCGGGCGCGGGTGTCAAAGGTGAATTTGAAAACCGTCTAAAATCAGTTATAGATGAGGTTAAGTCCTCGCCCCAACCGATTATTTTGTTTATTGACGAAGCACACACGATGATCGGCGCGGGCGGACAAGCGGGCGGAAATGATGCCGCGAATTTGCTCAAACCTGCTTTGGCACGTGGCGAGTTGCGAACTATTGCGGCGACAACTTGGGCGGAATATAAAAAATATTTTGAAAAAGACGCAGCACTTGCAAGACGTTTTCAAGTCGTTAAAGTTGAGGAACCCGATGAAGAAAAAGCAATCGGAATGATGCGTGGTCTTCTGGAGAAAATGGAGGAGCATCATAATGTTCGCATTTTGGACGAAGCGATTGTCGAATGTGTTAAATTATCGCATCGTTATATTACCGGAAGGCAACTTCCCGATAAATCGGTTTCCGTTCTCGACACAGCTTGCGCGAAAGTCGCTATCGGACAAGGGGCAACCCCGGCTTCGGTCGAAGATGCAATCCGCCGCATTCAACATCTATCTTCGGAAATTGAATCGCTTGAACGCGAACAAGTTACCGGGGCAGAGCACGACGAACGATTGGAAGAACTAAAAGCGAAACGCGCAACGACCGAAGAAGAATTAGCCAAACTAAACGAACAATGGGAAAAAGAAAAAGATTTGACAAATCAAATCCGCACCATTCGTCTGAAACTCGAAATGTCGCGGCTTGACGGCAAACTTGGGGCAAATTCTTCAAACGGAAACAGTGCTGTTTCGGCGGTTTCAACCGAAACTTCCGATGCTCCTGAAACTGCAGCGGCGGCAACTGCCGAAAGCTCTGCGACGACCGGCGACGCAACCGCAACGGCAACCGCGCCCGAAACGAGTCAACCGATGGACACGGAATTTTTGAGATCCGAACTCAAACGTCTGAACGCGGAATTGAAAGAACTGCAAGGCGAAAATCCCTTGATGCAGCCGGTTGTCAATGGTCAAACCGTCGCCGAAGTTATTTCGGGTTGGACGGGAATTCCGATCGGTAAAATGGTCGCTGACGAGATTCACGCCGTTTTGAATCTGCACCAAACGCTCGCCGAAAGAGTTCTTGGACAAGACCACGCGCTTGAAGCGATTTCGCAACGAATCCGCACGGCGCGTGCCGGTTTGACCGACCCAAAACGTCCGATTGGCGTATTTTTACTCGTCGGAACTTCCGGTGTCGGTAAAACCGAAACAGCGTTGGCGCTAGCTGATACGCTTTATGGCGGGGAACGCAATCTGATTTCGATCAATATGAGCGAATACCAGGAAGCACATACGGTTTCGAGTTTGAAAGGCTCGCCTC
>JBDTZT010000199.1:0-6603 GCA_040005005.1 Actinomycetota bacterium | reverse complement strand
GTCCTGTTTGAACTTTACTTACAGTTTCCTCTGAATAATAAACGTCGTATTTTTGGTCGGGTTGGCGCGGGGCGATTTCCTTTGTTTTTAAGGCGGCGTCTTTCGAAGGGGAATCACCGATAATTTTATGCTCAATCAAAACCTGGTCGTTGACATAAACATCATTCCCGCGCACTTCGATTTTATCACCCGGCAATCCGACGACCCGCTTGACGAAATTGGTTTGATACGGAACTCCAGCCCCATCTTTTTCCTGTTTTGATTTATTTAATTCTTTCGGAAAACCCGGAAATTTAAAAACGATAATGTCGCCGCGCTGAATCTCGCGCTGCGGAAAAAACGGCAGCGGCTTGCCGCCCGGCGCGAAGATAAATTTATTAACCAATAAATAATCGCCGATCAAAATCGTGTTCTGCATCGAACCGGTCGGAACGGTGACGGCTTGCAAAACAAACGTCATTCCGAAAATCGCCATAATCAGCGTCACGACGAACGATTCAAAATATTCGCGGGCGATTGATTTCGGCGGTCCCATCGGTTTGACTTCGGTAACTTCTTTTTCGTCTTTGCTCATAATTTCAAAAATTTATGTAATTTTAAGAATAAAACAAATCAATTTATTTGTCGTGTATCGCTTCCGGTTTCCGCACTCAATTCCTGCAAAGCCAGATTGGCCGCCATCATTTCCGCCAGTTTGATCGAATTTCCCTGACCGCTGACCGCGCCGCCTTCCCATTTTGCCTCGACAAAAAAGGTGCGCTGATGCGGCGGACCTTCCGTTTTGATCACTTTATACGTCGGGGCGGCAAGTTTGTTTGCCTGAAGTGTTTCCTGCAACAAAGTTTTGTAATCAATCGAAGAGCGCGGCGTGGCGTTGCGGAGTTCATCCGTAAAAATCCGGTTGACAAAGGCGCGCGCCGAAATGTATCCGCCGTCAAAAAAAATCGCGGCTAAGATAGCTTCAAATGTGTCGGCGAGAAGTGCTTGTTTCTGTCTGCCGCCGGTTTTTTCCTCGCCGCGACCGATGCGCATATATTCGCCCAAATCAAGATTTAACGCAATTTTTCCAAGCGTTTCGGTGCTCACGAGATGATGTTTCATAAGCGTCAAATCGCCTTCGCTGACCGTCGGGTTTGTTAAATAAAGCTGCTCCGCAATCGCCAGTCCGAGCACTGAATCGCCGACAAATTCAAACGATTCGTTTTGCAGCTCGCGGATGTTCTCATCATTTCCGTCAGGCAGTTTTTCGTGCGCCCACGAACGATGCGTAACGGCGCGTTCGAGCAGCGCGAGGTCTTGGAATTGATAACCGATCAGTTGTTCGAGTTTTGCGAGATTTTTTGACATCGAACGCTCATTGTAAAGAAAAACGGCGCAAAAAAGAAAGCCGAACGCTTTGATTTTTGCGTCCGACCTTCATTTTTAAGAAATAACCGCTGAAAATTAACGAGTTCCTTTTTTCTTCGTCACCGGCTTTTTAACGGGTGTTTTGGTTTTGGCTGTCGTCGTCGCTTCCGTTGTTCCGTCAGTTGTCGAACTGGTCGTCGGCTTCGTCGTGGTAGTTGTCACCGGTTTTGTCGTCGTCGGCTTGGTCGTCGGAGTCGTCGGCTTCGTGGTCGGAGTCGTCGTGGTCGGAGTCGTCGTCGTTGTTGTTGTCGTGGTGGCCGGTTTCACTTCTTCAACCACAGGCGTAACTTCAGATGCCGGATCAGGCATCGGTTTGCTCGTCAAACCCGCCACATAACTGTCCAAATCCGGTGTTTTAGCATCGGGAGGCAGATTGAAACGGAATTTATAAAGGTCAGTCAAAGTTTTTAGGAGAGCGGCTTTGGCTTCAGGTTTAGTTGTCGAGCCGGTAGCTGAAGCGATTTTATAAGCTCTGCCGAAGGCGTCAATACCGCGGTCGGCATTGCCTCTGGCTAATCCCAAAAGTTTTTTGGTGGCATCGGTATCTTCAACATTATTGGCTTTATCAGCGGTATGCGCCTTTCGATAATCAGCTTCGAGAGCCGCCGCTTTGTCAAAATAATTAGTGCCGATTTTGACGTAAATCGAGACGTCGGTTTTGTTTTCGGTGCCGATTTGAGTTGCTTTATAAAAATAAGGAAGAGCCTCTGCTTTTTGGTTCATTTTTTCATACATCAAATATCCGATGATGTTGTTCATCCAGCTTTGCGCATTTTCCTTGGTGTTGAAAGGAACAAAAACTCCCCATTTGCCTGTTTTCGAGGTTTTGCCGGCTTCTATTTTTTGAAGAGCCGTTTTCGCGTAATTTAGCGTGTCGTTATTGTAAGTATCAAGTTTATCAACGGCTGCTCGGTCATAGCCGATTGAAACTGCGGTCAGCATAACGTCAAGCGCGAGCGGCGTGTCGCCTTCGGCAGCGATAATCTCTTTACTGTCGGCTAAAAAGTTAGCCCAGTTTTTGGCTTTATAGTCGGCATCGTAGCGTTGATTAAGTTTGCATCTCGGATCTTCGGTTTCGATCAGCGCCATTTTCTTTTTAACATAGTCAATAACTTCTGTGTTATCAACTTCTTTGTTCATCTCGGCACTGCCGAATTTTTCGACAATTGTTTTTCCGGTAACCAGTGCGGCATCTCTTTGTCCGCACGGAGATTTAAGATCACCTCTGAACTTTTCAACCAATTCAGCCAAAGTGGGTTCCTGAGCGAATGTCAGAGCCGCAAAAGCGGTCAACAAGATACCAATCACCAATATTTTAAATAAGGTTTTCATTAAAATCATTTCCTCCAAAGCGTGTTAATTCTTAAAATTTATTGCAAAATTTGAAACTTACGAAAGTTTCCGTGTTTTGCGAAAAGATAGATGGTCAATGCAAAAAAAGGGTTGCAAGTTTTTGCATAAACCAAGTCCTGATATCTTAACAAAAAACGGAAAAAAATTCGTTGGGATAGAATGAAAAGTAAATAATCACGCAAATTTTGCGCCTCTGTCAAGCTAAAAGCAAACAGTCGGCAAATTATTGTGAAAAATGATCGCGAGAAATTTAAATTTTTCTTAATTTGTAACCTCGACAAATCTGCTTATTTATTGGTTCTGACGACTCGCGGACGCGTTATTTCTTCTTTTTTCGTAATAATTATCGTCGGAAACAAAGGCGTTTGTTTTTGGTTGTCGGTTTTATCCGGGTTTTTAGTTTGATTTGCCACGGTTTTCGAAGTAGAACTCGTCTTCAAAACATTTTCGTCGCCTTTTTTGCCTTGCCGGGGAGTTCCGTTGTCGTCCGAATCGTCCGTTTCGGCATCGTCAAATTCAGCGGAAGTTTTCGCGTCAACTTTTGACTGCGGTTTAATTTGAAGCGGCAGTTTTGCCAAATTTTTGTTGCCGTCAATTTTCAGGCGATTTCGCAGCGAATTGTAAATGCTTCCCGCGACCGCCGCTGCATATTTTCCGCGTTCTCCCTGACCGCGCAGGATCACGACCACCGCGAGGCGCGGATTTTCAATCGGCGCGACCGATGCAAACAATCCGAGCCACGAACCTTGCCCGATGCACGAACCTGTTTTTCCGGCAATTTCGAGCGATGAATCAACGCCGCGCCGTGCCGTGCCGTAACTGGCCGCGCCGATCATTCCGGGAATCACTCTTTGCAGAGATATTGGAGGCAGAGGAATTTGACGTTTCATAAATCCGCGAAAATTTGCTTTTTCGATCTTCGTGCGCGGAATTTGCGGGACAACCAGTCTGCCGCCGTTGGAAATCGCCGAAACCAACACGGCAAGTTGGAGCGGCGTCACTTCAAAATCGTCGCCGTGCGAATAAATCCGGGCGTTGTTGTTATTAACGGGAACTCGTCCGCTCGTTTCGCCTTCAACATTCAAACCGGTCGGCTCGCCCAAACCTAAAATCCGTGCATATGAAACCATTTTCTGACCGCCGAGACCGGCGCCGACCCTTTGAAAATAGGCATTGTTTGAAAAGGCCAGCGCATCGTCCAAAGCGACGGGAAAACTGCTCTGCGCGATATTTCCGTCCTGATTGATAACCTTTTCGTTCAAACCTGCTACCGCCGTCACGAGCTTGATGGTCGAACACGGCTTGAAACTTTTTGTGATCGCCCAGTCCTGATTGATGATGGTTAAAATTCGGCCCGTCTGCGGCTCGAGCACGACGACCGTTCCGGCGTGATTGCCCAAAGCATTGATCGCGGCGCGGCGAACTTCCAAATCTTCGCCGTCAATGTTGTCGCCCGTGATATTTTCAACAGTTTGGCGGCGCAGTCCGCTTTCAAAATTTAATTTTCGTGATTGCGATTCGCGATTGATTTGTTCGCGGCGGCGTTGAGTTTCCAACGCGGCGCGGCGGCGATTTTCTTCGGTGCGCTTTATTTCCGCCAGCCGGGCAGTTTCAGCCCGATTCATTTTGCCGTCGGATTTGCTCTTTGAAATTGTTTCCTTGACCGACGATGTTTTCTTGACGAGCGGCTGGTTTTTTGAAACGGATTGTTTTAAAACCGGTTTTTTCTTTTGGGCAAAACCGAAATTGACGGCCGTAAAAATCAGCAAAAATGCGAAAACGAGTTTGAAATACAACTTTTCTGGGGCAAACAACATCGGTAGTAACCTCTTACTTTGTAATTTATCTTGATTGACTTATCGAGAAGAGTCGGACTAATGATGAAGCAAAAAAAGATTAAGTTGCTTAAATAATTTGCTTCAAACCTAATAAAGACTATAACATTCAGAGCGAAAAAAGGTAAAAAGGTGAAAAGGTAAAAATCAAAGACCAAAGACCAAAGACCAAAAACCAAAAAGATGAATTTCCTAAACACATTTCGTGGCCGACTTCTGATAATTCTGGTGTTTCTTTTGATTGCCACGCTTAGTTTTCAATATTATCTGAATCTGAAAACGCAGCAGGAGAATAATTATCTGCGTGAAAAGCAGGAACAGGCTTTGGTCGCCGGTTTTGCGCTCGGTACGGGCGGCGTGACTTCAAAAGATTATCTGTCGGATTTGGTGAAGCGCGAAGATCAAACGTTTTTTGACGATAAAGTCAACGAACGGATTCAGGATATTATCGTCATCAATCAAAATTGGCAGATCACGGACAGCCTTAATTCCGATGATTTAGTGCCGATCGAAGGCGAAAACAAAGAAACGATTTACAAAAATCTGGCGGACGCCAAAAATCTGCCGCCGATTATCGAAAGCAAGCGTTTGGGTGCGGATATTTCAAAATTTCCCAATGCTTCGTTGAATCCTGACGGCGAAGCCGACGGCGAAGCCCACGTTATTCCCGTAGATACGAGCAAAGGTCGCTGGTATGTGATGGTCATTCTCAAAAACGACAAAAAAGAATCGGCCACGCGCGCCGCCCGCCCGCTGGTTTATACGCTGCTTGTGCTTTCGCTTTCGACTTTTATCACGATTCTGCTAGTTTGGCGTTTTACGCGCCCGATCGCCGATTTGTCGAACGCGGCGCGGGAAGTTGCCGCCGGGAATTTGTGTGTTCGGGTTAAAGATCACGGACAGCGCAACGAGATGGGCGAACTTTCGGCGCGATTTAACGAAATGACGGCGGAACTCGAGAAAAAACAGGAACTCGAAGCGAAATTGCAGGAGGTCGAAAAAAGCGCGGTCGTCGGCCGATTAGGTTCGGCAATCGCCCACGAAATCCGCAATCCGCTGAATTACATTAACCTGACGCTCGACCATCTGCGGGCAAAATTTAAGCCGGAAGATCAGGCAAAACGCGCTGATTTTGAAAAACTGACCGCGCAATTAAAGGCGGAAGTGGCGCGAATCAATCAGCAAATCAGCGACTTTTTGAGTTATTCGCGTCCGCCGAATCTGAATTTACAACCAACCGATGTGCGCAAGACGGTCGAAGATTCGCTCAGAATCGTTGAAGCGCAAGCCGCCGAATGCGGCATCAAAATCAGTCTTGTCGAACGCGAAAACGTGCCGCTGATTTTGGCGGACGCGGAATATTTGCGGTCGCTTTTCAATAATCTTTTTATCAACGCCGTTCACGCGATGGAAGCAGACGGAGGAAATTTAAGCGTCAAAATTTCGCCCGACGCGGAATTTGTCAAGATCGAGATCTGCGACACCGGCAAAGGCATTCCCGAAAAAAATCTGGCGAAAATCTTCGAGCCGTATTTCTCGACCAAAGAAACCGGCACTGGTTTGGGATTGGCGATCGTCCAAAAGGTGGTTGACGTGCACCACGGAAGCATCGAAGTGACATCTAACCTGAATGAAGGCACGCATTTTGTCGTCAAACTGCCGAAAGTTCAGGAGTGATTTGAAAGATTTCAGCCACGTTCGGACAATTAGCGCGACTTTAGCAAGTCCGAAGTGCTTGTTTTTCGCGGCTTTGCCGCCTGATGTGAGGCGATGGTTTCGCCTCGCCGAATATAGTTTCTCCTGAATTCTGCGACGGGCTGTGCCTCGAATTTGGCGGCGCAGCCGCAGAAAACGAGGAAGCCAACGCCGAAAGGCAGAGCCTTTCCGCACATCAGGCGGCAAAGCCGCAAGGAAATTGAATTTCCAAAGATATGTAAATACTAACGGCTCAAGCGATTAGGCTAAAAACCGCGAAACGCGGAAAGACGCTGAAACCGAAAATAGGTTT
>JBDTZT010000198.1:0-6612 GCA_040005005.1 Actinomycetota bacterium | reverse complement strand
CATTGGCGATATACGCGCCGCCGACGCGGGCGGCGACTTCGAGCAGAAAAAATTCGCTGGTTTCGGAAGATTGCAAAAATTCGGCGTGCGCAACACCGCGTTTGTATTCAAAACCTTCGAGAAGCTGTTGGTTTAGCCGTTCCAGTTCCCTGCGTTCTTTAGATTTATACGGAACGGTAAAGGTCGTAAAAACTCCGCCGTGGTGCGAAACGCTGAACGGCGGCGTGCCGTATTCGCTCACGCCGACGGCGACGATTTTGCCGTCCGCAACGACCGAATCAACGTGATATACTTTGCCTTCAATAAAGCGTTCGATCAAAAACTGCGACGGATGATCGCGCCAAGTATTTCGATTATCCAAATCGGTCAAAACATCCCAAACCTGTCCGACGCTCTCACATTTTCGAATGCCGAACGCCGAAACTTCCGTTCTTGGTTTGACGATCCACGGCGCTTCGGTGGTTTCCAGATAATCGTTAATTCCCTTCAGGTTGAAAACGCCGACGAATTCGGGACACGGAATGCCGATCTTCATCGCGAGATTCCGCATCCGCAATTTATCGCGAAACCTGAGCGCGTAACTATTTGAAATGCCTTCGATTTGCAGATGCTCCCGCGCCCGCGCGGCGGTCAGAACGTCGAATTCGTCCAAACCGACAATGCGGTTGATCGGACGGCTGCCCGCAATGTTCGTGATCACGCGAATGTAATCTTCGGGCGACGCGTGGCGTTCGACGGTTTTGACCTCGTTGATACTCGTCCAAACCCACGGATAATCGAGCAAATCCTTGCGCGTGACGAGCGTTACATGCCAACCCGCGTTCTGACATTCTTCCAAAAATTCGTTTCCTTTGTGTTCGCTGGCAATGACAACTATGTAATTCTGCATATTAAATTAGATTCAAAATTCAAAATTCAAAATTCAAAATCAATCTTAAATCTTAAATCTTGAATCTTGAATCCTGAATTTTCTTTTGTGCTAAAAGAATGGCACAATTTAATTGTAAAAACAACGAAAATTATTTGTTTTGACACTAACAAAAACGAGTGATAACTTGCAAATTTGCGGAGTTTTTTTGATGGAGAAAAAGTTATGGGTGATTTAAACCTGATAGATTTAGTTTCAAATTTGATTATTTATATGGTCGTTCTGCTGCTGGCGATTTCCGCTCACGAAGCCGCCCACGCTTGGATGTCTTACAAATACGGCGACGACACGGCGTATCTGCTCGGGCGCGTAACGCTCAATCCGGTCGCACATACCGATCCGGTCGGAACGTTGCTTTTGCCGATTCTCAGCTTTATTCTCGGCGCAATGGGCGGAGGTTTGGCTAGAATTCCGCTCATCGGCTGGGGCAAGCCGACACCCGTTAATCCGAATAAATGGAAGAAATACAAACAGGCAAACGTGATGGTTTCGATTGCCGGAATTTTGGCGAATCTTTTGCTTGCGGCTATCGGTTTTACGATTTTCAAAATTTTGATTTCATATGATGTTTTCAATTTTGGAACTGCCCGATTAGGTTTAGGATACTTTATGGAAAATCAAGAAGGTTTTCCGAAAATTCTGGCGATCCTATTTTTAGATTTGATTTTCTTGAATGTTTCACTGGCAATTTTTAATCTTCTGCCGTTTCCGCCGCTTGACGGAAGCAAGGTTTTATCAACATTTCTGCCCGCGAGCTTTAAGCCCTTTTTCGATTTGATGGAACAATTCGGGTTTATTATTTTGATGGCGTTAATTTATTTCGGAGTAGTTAGTTTGATTATGACTCCCGTTTTTCGATTGGTGCAGTATCTATTGATAACGCCTTGGTTTTAAAATCAGTATAGTGAGCGGTAGCGAATACCTTCACCTTTTGTCATCATCGTGATATGTAAAATTGCTCACTATAGTTCGCTATATTGATTGACTATTATATGAAAAAACGCATTTTCAGCGGCGCCCAGCCGACCGGACAACTTCATCTCGGCAACTATTTAGGTGCGCTTAAAAATTGGGTAAATCTGCAAAATGAATACGAAAGTTTCTTTTGCATCGTCAATCTGCACGCGATCACTCTGCCGCAAGACCCTGAAATTTTGAAGCAGAAAACTTTAGATTTGGCGCGGATTTATCTCGCGGCGGGCATTGACCCGGAGGTTTCGACCGTTTTTATTCAGTCGGACGTTTCCGAACACGCCGAACTTGCGTGGGTTCTCGCGTGCATTGCGCGGATGGGCGAACTCGAACGAATGACGCAGTTCAAAGACAAAGGCAAAGGCAACCGCGAACGCGCCGGAGTCGGGCTTTTTACATATCCCGTGCTGATGGCGGCGGACATTCTGCTTTATCAAACGCATCTCGTTCCGGTCGGCAAAGACCAGAAACAGCATTTGGAATTGTCACGCGATTTTGCGACACGATTCAACCGCGATTTCGGCGCGGCGTTCGTCGTGCCCGAACCATATATTCCGCCCGTCGGCGCGAATATTTTATCGCTTCAAGACCCGACAAAGAAAATGTCGAAATCGGATGAGAATGCGGCGGGCGCGATATTTCTGCTCGACGACGCAGACACGATTCTCAAAAAATTCAAAAAAGCCGTCACCGATTCGGGAACCGAAATCACGTTCGACGATTCGCGTCCGGCGATCAAAAACCTGTTGACGATTTACCAACTGATGACCGGCAAAACGCCCGAAGAATGCGAAGCGAATTTCGCGGGCAAAGGCTACGGGCATTTCAAAACCGAAACCGCCGAAGCCGTCATCGAATTTCTGCGCCCGTTTCAGGAAAAAGCAAAATCCTACACAGATGCAGAACTTAACAATATCCTGAGTAGCGGCGCGGAAAAAGCGCGTCTGATCGCGCGTGAAACTTTGAAAGATGTTTACGCGAAAATGGGTATCTTCGGCGCAGCAAATTAATTTTTGATGTCTTTTTGTTAAATCAGGTATTTTCTCCTTAACATTTCGCTATGCTAAATCCTGAAACACGAATTTCTGAACTTTCACGTTTAGGTTTTTCGCAACCGATTTTGGAACTGTCTTCCGGTCGAAAGCCTCATCCGATTTTTGAAGATACCTGCAATGACCCTTATTACATTTATCTTGAAGGAAGTTTTATTCCTTTTGATTTGCGGGTAATTCCGCTTTGGGAAGCTGGAATAAAGCAAACGGCAGTTTGGGAAAAACAGGACCGAATCGAGATTATTGAATTTAGCTTAGAGTCTCCTGAGGAATATGAAGTTATTGCATATAGTGAGCAAGGACTATGGGCATATATGTTTGCTTATTTCATTGACGATTGGGTAATAAAGGCAATAGATATGAATCTGGTAATAGAAGCGGCGGACGCAGTAAAGTTTTTGTTTTTAAATGAAACGATTGATTTTATTAGGAAATATCGTGATTCTGACGAATACCCGGAAGTGCTGACCAAACTTACTAAATCTATTTAATTCAGCCGTTAAAATCAGCTAAAAATTTAGTTTACAGTCATTGCAAACGCGCTTTGGTTTTTATTTTTGAACATTGCGGGAATTTCAAAATCGAAAACAGTAAAATAAATTTCAACAAAGTCTAAATATTAATCATCCTAAATTCAGTATGCGAGTGGAATTTCAAAAAACAGGCGAACGGCGTTACGCGGTTATTGTTTTACGAAACGGTTTACCGAATTTAGAAATGGATCCCGCGCCCGGATTTGATCCGCTGATGCCGCACGATCTGCTGCATTTTCTGGTCGAACAGGAATTAGAACTTCGGAAAGGAATTTTCGGGCAGATCGCGGTCGGCGGAACTGCCGTGACTTTTCATAATAAACCGTCCGAAAAATCGAATAACCGTGCGGATTCCCGTCTGCGCCGGAAAGAGACAAAACGCGGGGAAAAATTGTTAAAGACAGGTTTGGACGATTGCGCACAATCCGAACGGGCGACTTATATCAGTTTGTATGAATGGCTCTCGCAATCTTCGGAGGCGAAACTGAGGGCGCGCGGCGTGGAAATGAAAATGAACGCCGACAGTATTCTCGCGCAGATGTCTGAAACTGAACGGGCGACGCTGAAAACAAAACTCGCTGCAATCACCGCTAAAATGGATGAGTTGAGCGGGCGTTGGGCGGGGCTTCGGGTCAATCAATCGATGACTCTTGAATGGTTACTCAAATAAATACCGTTTCGCATCTTTTTGCGAGCCATCAGATAAATTTTTACTTTAGGGATTGGAAAGTGTTTCCAATCCTGCAAAATTAGTATTCGATTTTGAAGCATCAATAAAGCGTTCGACCATTTTTGATTCTTGTTCATTGCCGGTAATCGGCGCGAATCTGAATTTTGCTTTGTCTTTGCCGATTCTAAGATAAACCTTAAAGATGGTGTGTTTTTTCCAGAGGCGGTTCGATTCCGTGTCGAGCTTGATTTTATCAACATTGACCGTTGAGGTTTCAAAGGTGTGGCGGTTGTCGTCCGATTCAAAACGGATGCTTTCGGGCGAAATATAAAGCGAACCCATACAGCGACCGCTAAAATTTCCGGTGTCGTCGTGATAAACGCGAAAGACCGCGCTGCCGCCGTTAGTGATCGCTTGGTGCATCAATTTTTCGGCTTGGGTCAGATTATTGAGACCGTAAAGATTAATGAAACCGAGCATCTGATAGGCTTCCGAGTTTTTCGGCTTTAATTTCACCGCCGTTTCCAGATAACGCGCCGCGCTTTTCGGATTGTTTTGTTCTTTATAGGAAAACATCGCCTCGTCGAGCAATTCGTCATAATTCCGCGGAAGCGGCTTACTGCGGCGGTTTGATTGACGATTTTTGGCAAAAGTGCTGTCACCCGTCGGCGCAAAACGCAGGTTGTCAGCGACGGCTTTGATAACTTCGGGACGCGCTCCGGCGTCAATCAAAATTTTTCTGTTTTCGGGCGTTAATCTGAAATCTACCCCGTTGGAATTGATGACCGCGACAATATCGCGGGTTTGCAGTTGTCTTGAACGAAGAGCTTTGATGAGCCGGTCTTTCTTGACAGGCGCACCTTTGTACTGGGCAAATAAATTAATCCCGTTGACCAAGATCAAAAAACAAGCCAGCGTAATTTTTGTAAAAACTTTCAACTTCCTTTTTGTAAAACTCGATTCGTTCATTTTTTTAATACTCTGTTCGTTATCCGATAAATTTAAACTCTAAATTCCGGTGAGAAGTTTTTCAGCCCGGCGAAGACGTGCGGTTCGCTGCTCGACGGAATCTTTTTTCTTGAACTGCGGATTTGAAGGCGCAACTTCGGATGGCCGTTGCCGAATCGCCGGAGCAGGTTTCTCCGGCATTAGAACCTCAACCTTTTTTGCCGAAAATTCAACAGGTTTAGTTTCAGCGGTTTGTTCACGAACCCGTTCGATCTTGACCGGCGATTCGGCAACGTGCATTTTTTCAGTTTCGATAAAAGAGATTTGAAAGACGAAATGCAGAACGCCGACAGCCAAAATAGCCGCCATTGCAACGGCGTTGCGCCATTTGAATATCCTTTTGGAAAACGAAGTGTGGTTATCCGTTGTTGTGGTTTTTTTAGGTTTTGAACGCTCGATGAGAAATTCTCTTTCCGCGTCGCTAATAATCTCATTAAAACTCACTGAATAAACCGAAACCGGTTTTTCTACCGAAACTTTTTCGAGATTCTTTTCCGTTGATGGTTCCATAACTCACTCTTCCGTTAAAAAACTTAAATTTACCGACCATTATGATGTGCTTGAGTGGTTCACTGCTCAATTTGTGTTCCGTGTCAAATGTTTTTGATGGTCAAAACTGTTCCAGCTGTTGCCACCACCTGATTAAGCCAAAAATTTTCACATCAAAATACTTAATCTTTTAATTTAACTCAACCTCATTAAATGAAGTAAACTTTAATTTTTTTCTTCACTCTAAAATTATCATACCAATTTTTTTTAACAAGATAAACATAAGGATTAAAGTTTTAACAAATTAACTTGCCGTTTTCGCTTTATGATTTTCAGAATCAAAAATGTTAAAATAAGTTTCACCTGAAATAAGACAAATCGCCCGAATATCCCGATTATTGGCAAATTTTTCAATTAAATATAAAGGAGTAAAAAACTATGGACGCAGTACAAAAAACATACGACATTCCAAAATTCAAAGAGCAATACGAAAATTTTATCGGCGGCGAATGGGTCGCCCCGCGCGGCGGCGAATATTTTGACAATGCTTCGCCGGTTGACGGCAAGAATTTTACGCGCATTGCCCGTTCGACGGCTGAAGACATCGAACTCGCGGTTGATGCGGCGCATAAGGCAGCTTTGACTTGGAATAATTCTTCGGCAACTACGCGGAGCAATCTTTTATGGAAAATTGCCGACGTGATGGAGGCGAATCTCGAACTTCTGGCCCGCGCCGAAACGTGGGACAACGGCAAGCCGATCCGGGAAACGCTTGCCGCGGATTTGCCGCTCGCGATTGACCATTTTCGATATTTTGCGGGCGTCATCCGCGCCGAAGAAGGCGGTGCGACCGAACTCGATGCCAACACGCTTTCGATCAATATCAAAGAACCGCTCGGCGTCGTCGCGCAGATCATTCCTTGGAATTTTCCGATTTTGATGGCGACCTGGAAAATGGCT
>JBDTZT010000197.1:0-6622 GCA_040005005.1 Actinomycetota bacterium | reverse complement strand
TGGCAATCAGCTCTTTGCCCGTTCCCGATTCGCCCTGAATCAAAATTCCCGCGTTTGTGTTGGCAACTTTTTCCACTAATTTAAAGACTTTCTGTAAAGATTCGCTTGTGCCGATGATTTCCGAGAAACTGTATTTTTTATCGAGTTCGTTGCGCAGTGCGCGGTTTTCTCGCGAGAGTTCCTTGGTGCGAATCGCGTTGCGGACAGTTTTGAGCAAATCTTCGTTGACGAACGGTTTCGTGATGTAATCATAAACGCCGCGCCGCAATGCGGCAATTGCCGAGTCAACCGACGAATAGGCGGTCATCACAATAACCATCGCTTCTTCGTCAACCGCCCTGATTTGCGACAACAATTCGAGTCCGTCCATCCCGGACATTTTTATATCGGTCAGCGTCACCGCAATCTCGACTGCCGGAAAAATTTCGAGCGCGGTTTCCGCACTGCTCGCCGTAAAAACTTGATAGCCTTCTGCTTCGAGCAACTGACGCAGAATGGAACGCATCAATTCTTCATCTTCAACCACGAGAACATTTTGTTTTGCCATAATGTTAAGTCTCAAGTCTCAAGTCCCAAGTTCCAAGTTAAAGCCTTTTGTTTTACATTTCAAATGTTTGAGCTGCGAAAGTAAACTTGAGAGCTGAGACTTGAGACTTGAGACTTTGAACTCGAAAGACGCTTCGTGATAGCATCAAATTTATTTTCTAAATATTCAAAATGGGGCTTCATAAATCGTTAATCAAAATATTCCTGCTCGGCGTTTTGTGCGTTTCGATCGCGCCTTCCCAACAGACGAACCCGGTTGACCGGCAAGTTTCTAACCCGATCACCGATACGCCGAATATTGATCCTGTTTCACAGGAACAATCAATCAAACCGCCGAAAAAAAAGAACGCTTCGGGTTATAAGGAAGAAGGCGGCGATGATGAAGTAGTCGTTTATTCGGAAAATCAAACCGTTACGGGCGAAGCCGGTAAACGCGTCGTGACGCACAGCGGAAATGTTGACGTGCGGTACGGAATTTATCGCATTCAGGCTGATAAAGTCGTCATTTACGAAGCCGAAAACCGGATGGTCGCCGAAGGAAGCGTCATTTTTGACCAGGGCGAGGACCAGCGCATCACGGGCGAGCGCGGCGAATGGAATTACAAAACCAAACTCGGCAAATTCGTTAATTCGACCGGCTTTACCAATCAAACCAACGACGGCACGGTTATTTATTTCACCGCTGACAAAGTTGAGCGGGTCGGGCTCAACGAGGTTGTGATCACCAACGGCAAATTCACCGCTTGCGAAGATTCCGTGCCGAAATGGAGTTTTACGGCCAGTGAAGCGCGAATCAAACCGAACGACCGTTTGAAACTGAAAAACGCCAAATTCAAGGTCAAAGACATTACGATTGTCCCCGTGCCGTTTGCTTCGATTTCATTAAAACAAGAAGATCGCAGTTCGGGTTTTCTGACCCCGACCATCGGTTATTCGGCGCGTAAAGGTTTACGGCTTTCGGGCGCCTATTATAAAACATTGGGACGTTCGGCAGACGTAACGTTTCGCGGCGATTTATACACTTCGCGCGGAATCGGTTTCGGAATGGACCTGCGGACCCGGTTTAATTCGCGTTCGTATTTCGATTTTGGATTTTACGCCGTCCAGGACCGGATTTTGGGTGCCCATGCCGATGCGGCGCATCCCGATCAGGGCGGTTCGATTGTTTACGCGCAGGGAGTTCATTATTTTCCGAACGGTTTTACCGCCGCCGCCGATGTTCGCCTGACATCGAATCTCGCTTTTCGCCAGGTTTTTAGCGACGGAATTCAGCAGATTATTTCGCCGATCGAGGTTTCGCAGGTCTTTATTAACAAAAGCTGGAATAATTACACGCTCAATCTGCTGGCACGTTCGCAGGTTATCTCGATTCCGAATGTGCGGATCAAAACAAAAAACCTGCCGAGCATCAATTTTGATAAACGCCCATCGGAAATTTCGTTTCTGAAAAACGTTTATTTTTCGTTCAAAACAAGTTTGGAAGGCGTTTCGCGGCGCGAGGAAGTTGACGATCCAGCTCTTTATTTTCAACAAACCGGAGGTCTTCCCCTTGTCACACCCGCACTCGGACAGCGTTTCGATATTCACCCGCAAATCTCGATTCCGTTCAATTTCAAATATGTAACGCTGACCGCAACGGCCGGCACCCGCGTCACATATTACTCAAATTCTTTTGATGATCTGCGCCGCGTGATCGGGCGTGATGTCGTTCGCAGTTACGGTGAATTTGAATTCGATGTTCGTCCCGTCGCACTGGCGCGAAATTATTACGGCAAGAACAACGCCTTTCGTTTCCGCCACGTTATCGAACCTTATCTGACCTATCATTTAATCAGAGGCGTCAACAATTTCAACAAAATCATCCGTTTTGATTATGCCGATACCGAAACCGACACGAACGAAATCGAATTTGGTTTGACGAATCGTTTTTACACGCGCAAATTCACCGAAGCCGTCACCAGCGAAGCGCAAAAGCGTTTGCAGGAAAATCCCGACGAAGCAAAGAAAAATCCGATTTCGATTCAGCCCTACGAGATTTTCACGCTGACTGTTCGCGGAAAATATTTCTTCGACAAAACATTCGGCGGGGCATTGATTCCGGGTCAAAGAAACCAAATCGCGCCGATCACCACGCTCTCGTTTTACACATTCGGCGGCGTTCCGCGCTCGTTTTCGCCACTTAATATTGACGCGACGTATCGTCCGCGAAAAACGATTTTTGTCAATTCACGAACCGATATCGGTATCCGTGGCGGCGGACTGCGAGACATCTCGGCCAGCGTCGGCTATGATACCCCGCTCCTGAAAATCTTCCAGACTTTTTATTACACCCGCGCCGTCAGTTTAATTCCGTCGCTCGCGCGGTACGCCGACGCAAACGGCAAAGAAGCCGGAACGCTGCGCGGTTCGCAATGGAGTCCGTCCGTGTTTATCGGCAGCCGTGATAGAGGATTATACGGCGGCGCATCACTCTTTTTCGACTTCCAAAACCGTCGCCAGAGCCAAACATCACCGCTCATCAGTTCCCTTTTCACGCTCGGCTACGCCTACGACTGCTGTTCGGTGGCAATGCAATACTACACCTTCAACGTCGGCGCCCGCCGCGAAAACCGCTTCGTCTTCAGCTTCCGCCTCAAAGGCATCGGCGCCTTCGGCACCGAACAATTCGGGCAAGGTTTACGGTAAAAAATTGCGCACGCAAAAAATTAGCAAATTGTTAGAATTCGCTTAATTTTACAATCTTTACGAAATTGGTTAAAGATAGAACGGTCATTAAATTCTTGAACGGCAAACTGTTCGGAATATTGTTAAAACCGCCGACAGCGGCGACAAAATGCGTCGTTCAATCATCAAACCTCACAATTTACACCAGCCGGCATTGCCACGCCTTTTTTCTACTTTTTGACGACCAGGCGGTCTTTGCTGACAGACTTGATTTGCAAATCGCGTTTCGCCGGACTATCCGGATTAAGCTGAAGTTCCAAATTATCTTTATCAGATTTTAATTGCCAGGAACCGGCTTTCTCGGTCGTTCCGTCAGTCGGAGCGATATTTATTTCAGCCAGTTTGTTGTTTGATTTCAGCTCGAAGCCGGCCCGCCCGCGTGAAAGCGGAAAATCATAATCAGCCGGACGATAGACCGTTTCGCTCTCGCTATCCTCTTCGTGCGAATGAATCCAACTTTGCTGGAGATTTTTTAATACTTCCTTCTTATCCATTGTTACCTCTTTTATTGTTCTTTTTGAAAACCGGCGCAACGCGAATTTCAGATTCAAAAATGTGCGCCGGTTTTATTTTAGTTAAAAAACATTAGGGAACAAAACCGCTTCGCGGACCTAAAAATGTTGCCGCCATTCGTTCCGCCTGCCCCTTGGTGAACATAAACATCGAATCGTCATCAGTATAATCCATATAATTGACGAACATATCGCCGTTCGGACCATTATTGCAGGAAACGTGCGGAAACGTCGGTTTGCCGAAATTCTTGTCGAGAGCCTTCGGCGTATCATCAACCTTATCAGAGCCGCTGCAATCCATCGTGTCCCCCCAAATGTGAAATAAATTGAGCCAATGCCCGATTTCGTGGGTCGCCGTGCGTCCGAGATTATACGGCGGTTTGACCGTTCCGCTAGTTCCGAACGCTTGAAAATTGATGACCACGCCGTCGGTTTTCGGGTCGCCACCGGGAAATTGGGCGTAACCGAGCAGTCCGGCTAAATTGCAAATCCAGATATTGAGCACGCTTTCCGGTTTAAAAACGTCTTGCCCGCCCTGCGCGGTGAACTTGACGGTGTTGTTCATTCCGAACCACGGTTTAACGGTTTTGGTGCGCGTAATTGCCAAATTCGGATCTTCCAACAAATGAAATTCGATTCGCGCATCGGCGACCAAATCTTTCCAAACCGCGGGAACTTTGCTCTTGTCGGCGTTTTTGGCGCGATAATCCTTGTTCAGCACTTTGATCTGGCTCTTGACCTGTGCATCCGAAATGTTTTGATTGTCTTTGCTATAGACGATGTGGACCGCGACCGGAATTTTAACGAGCGGAACTCTGGCACTCACACCGCCGAGCATCCTCGCCTGCGCGGTAAATAATTCCAAACTGCGTTGGTTTTCCTGAAAGTCAGGATCAATCTCGAGTTGACGATAATACATCGCTGCTGCCCCGCAGCTGCGTTTTAACGGTAAATCTTCAAATGTTTCTGCCATAAATATTCTCCTTATTTTTTAATTTTTGATTTTTACGTAGCAAAATTAACCGCCGTTATCGGTCGGCGGAGGCGTTACTGCCGGGCTTACTGGAAGAGCAGGTTGCGGCGGGGCTGACGTTACAAAAAATGGTGTTATCAGCGACCACAAAATCAACACAACCGCACCGACTTTGGCGTTATACCAATGCCAATATTCAAAAGGGTAACTAAGCGTGTAAATCCAAACTACGTATGAAACCGTGCTGACGGCCAATTGAACTACGTTGGAAACGCCGCTGACGCGCCATAAATATACCGGGGTTAAAACAAGTAAAAAGAAAAAAGCCGAAATCAGCGAATATTGGCTCCATTTATCAGTGGAAGTAGTTGGAGCGACTATTCCCATAATTACTAAATATGCTCCGACAATTTCGGTCGGAACCAGTTTGACCACTTTGTCTTGAAATGGTTGAACATTATTAACTTCGCGTGCCATATTTATTTTTCTCCTTAAGAAGTTGTTTGAAATACATTCAAAAGCCCTGTGTCAGTTAAGAAATTTTCTCACCAACAAAATAAGCGCGAAAAGGTAATGAGAGTTCCGCGCACCTGACAACTTGACGTTTGAGGTTGTCCCATTTTTGTTATCCATCCTTTTGGTTTCTCCTCAATTTTCAACTAAAGTTTTCAACAACCTCTGAGAATATTGGAGAAAATAATGAATTTTAATCTTTATCTTTCAATCCATTGCGGCTATGGCAATGGTGTTTCTGTTTTTTTCTTCTTTGCCGCGCGTCCGACTTGGCCGGCACTTGTCCAAGTGGCGAGTTTGGCGGGGCTGACGAGGTATTTGTTCAGGATGGACGGCGCCCCGGCAACGCCGGACTTCGAGTCCGATTTTGAGCGCAACGCCGATCGAAACGGTTGCCGAAGCTTTTACGCCGCTTGCCGTGCTTTTTTCGCTGACGGGTTGCTCGAAATCGGTGATGTCAACTTGCAAATCTTCGAGAAAATCGTTAGGGAAACTGTATTCGACGAAGCGGTCTTTGAGCGGTGCCGCGCTCGTCAATAATGAACGGGCGGCGGCAAGCAGACTTTGATCGCTGCTTCCGCTCGACCTTCGGAAAGGCTCGCCGACAGCTGAATCGTCAACCGCCAATGCCCGCACCATCCGATTGTTCACCCGCCAATCTCCGCTCAATTCGGCAATCGCCAAACCTTTCCGCGCCGTCATTTGCCCGCTTGCGCCGGCCCGACTGCTCCATTTCGAGAGCCGCCACACCGACTGCCGCAAACTTATTCGCGCCCGTCGAACCCGACTTAAAATCGGCGGCATTGTCCGCATCAAAGTTCCGCCCACCGACAAATGCGTTGTAATAGTTTCTTTCCAAATCGTTCATTCGAGTTTTCTTCTTTGAAGTTAAGTTTTAAGCCCGCCCAAACCATTGCACTTCTGCACACATGAATTTATCCCCCGACAGACCATCTCAATCAACCGACAAACCGATTTATCCCGTCAACAAACCACCTCTCTCAACTGCCAAATCACCTGACGCAACTGCCAAACAAATTAACGCTCCGCATAAACAATTTTCACCTCTTTACAAATTAATTGATTGTTCCCGCGAAGCGTCTAAACCTAATTTTCAAATAAGTTGACGCTCCGTATTTTGCCTTTGTCACTATTCATTATCAAAACGGTTTGAATCGCCCAAACAATGCATCTAAATCAAATGTAAACCCGAAGTTTGCGCGAACATGGCTTTCCTTTATCAGTTCAGACCGATTAGCAAAACTTATAGAAAGGGGCAATTTAATTCCCCAATCCGCAATTGGAATTGTAAATTTGATTTGTGTAATAGGATTAAAAGGATTGGGAAAATTCT
>JBDTZT010000196.1:0-6635 GCA_040005005.1 Actinomycetota bacterium | reverse complement strand
TTACAACGGAATGATTCACGATTTCGGACTTCTCAACGGTTTAGCCGAATTGCCGCAGGTTCGTTCGCTTTTTGAACAATCCGCTGCCGAACTCAAGAAATATCTCGGCTGACATTCAAGAACTCAAGTTCTTAAACATCAATGTAAATTAACTATTTTCAGGAAAAAACCAGTAACAATATGACTGAACAAAGACAGACGCCAAACGCTAAAAAAACAATCGTTCTCGTTCACGGCGCGTTCGCCGACGGTTCGAGTTGGAGCAAAGTGATTCCGATTTTACAGAAACGTGGATTTAAGGTGATTGCGGTGCAGAATCCGACCGTCTCGCTGGCCGATGATGTGGCCGCCGTCAATCGCGTGCTTGAAACGCAAACCGAACCCGTCGTTTTAGCCGGTCATTCTTGGGGCGGCGTGGTGATTACGCAAGCCGGAGTTCACGAAAAAGTTGCCGCGCTCGTTTATGTTTCGGCATTCGCGCCTTCGGAAAATCAATCGGTCAACGATTTATTCGCAGATTATCTGCCGCCCGAATGGTTCAGCGCAGTTTCGGCGGATTCGGGCGGCTTTTTGACGATTTCGACCGACGGAATCGCCGAATATTTCGCGCAGGATTTAACTGCCGAAGAAAAATCGTTCGTGGCGGCAGTTCAAACGCCGTTCGCCGCTTCCGCCAATGACGACAAAGTCACTCAAACCGCCTGGAGCCAAAAACCTTCGTGGTTCGTCATCTCGGCAAACGACCGCATTATTTATCCCGATTTAGAACGAAAAATGGCTGAGAAAATCGGCGCGAAAGCGATCGAGGTTGCCGCCAGCCACGTTTCGATGCTCGCTCAACCGGAAGAAGTGGCAAAGGTTATTCTCGACGCTGCCGCAATCACCGATAATTTAGAGCTAACCGTTAGAACAACGGCGAATAGCCGGTAGTGGGAAAAAAACATCGTCAATTGGCAACTTATTACGGACAATGTAACTTTAATTTCCAATAACGAGCAAATACTCAGGTTAGTAATCTAAGTATTTACTTAGACTTAAATATCTAAAAACAAGGAGACAAATAAATGAACGAATCAACTTTTGAAGGAGTCGGCGGACTAAAAATTTTTACGCGCTCGTGGCAGCCCGACCAAGCACCGCGCGGCGTTGTCCTGATCGTGCCCGGTTTTAACGCGCACAGCGGCAGTTATTTTTGGGTCGCCGATCAATTAACAAAAAACGGCTTGGCGGTTTACGCGATCGATCTGCGCGGGCGCGGGCGATCCGAAGGCGAAAGATTTTATGTCGAAAAGTTTTCGGAGTACGTTGACGATGTCGCGAGGTTTGCAAAAACCGCCAAAGCGGAAAATCCGGGTTTACCATTTTTTGTGCTCGGCCACAGCGCGGGCGGGGTTGTTTCATGTCTTTACACACTCGAGCATCAGGCGGAGATCGACGGTTTGATCTGCGAAAGCTTCGCTTTCCAGATTCCCGCGCCGGATTTTGCGCTGACCGTGCTTAAAGGTTTAAGCCATCTCACGCCGCATTTACACGTTTTGAAACTAAAAAACGAAATCTTTTCGCGCGATCCGGCGGTTGTTGAAGCGATGAATAACGATCCTCTCATCAAGGACGAAACGCAGCCGCTCGAAACTCTGACCGAAATGGTTCGCGCCGACGACCGGCTTAAAAAAGAGTTTCCGCTGATCACGCTGCCCGTGCTGATCATCCACGGAACGGAGGACAAGGCGACAAGACCGAGCGGCAGCCAGTTCTTTTACGACACGGCGGGATCACGCGACAAGACGCTGAAACTCTACGAAGGACATTATCACGATATGCTTAATGATTTAGACAAGGAAATCGTCATGGCGGACATTCAGGCTTGGATCGCTGCAAGGATTCCCGCCGAGCAGGAAACATCAGCCGTTTCTGGAGCTTAAAGAAAATGTTGGAACGGCAAATTCGTTATGCCTTCCAATTGTTTTGCTTGAAAATCATCCGGCATGTCTGAAGTCGGCGCGTGTCGGATGATTTAACGCAATATAGCGTGAATTCTAAACTATCCGCCGGAAATTTTCGGTGACGAAGCGTTAAATGCGACTGTTGAAACAGAAATCCTAATGGCAATAGAAAAACGCATTCCATTATTGGACGATATTCTTGAGAAATGGCAAAAGCAGCTCGGAAATGATTTTGCCGGTTATAAAAACCACGTTTACCGGATGATCAATTTTAGTTTTGCCCTGCACGATCCCAAGCGGGAAGAACGGGAAAAAATCATCATTGCCGGATGTTTTCATGACCTCGGTATTTGGACGAACGACACCTTTAATTATCTTCCGCCGTCGATTATTTTGGCAAAAGATTATTTAAAACAAAATGATCTCGAGCAATGGATTCCCGAAATCGAACTGATGATCGGGATGCACCATAAGCTCAATAAATATCGGGATGAACAGACTTCGCTGGTCGAAGTTTTCCGTCAAGGCGACCTGGTCGATTTCTCATTGGGAATCGTTAAATGCGGTTTGCCGCGCGCCTTTATTAAAAGCGTCAAAGCCGAATTTCCGAACGCCGGATTTCATCGGCGACTGGTCAAATTGGCCGGCGGTTGGTTTTGCCGGCATCGGCTCAATCCGATACCGGTTTTGAAATGGTAAAATCCGGCGAAACTTTTACATCATTTATGAGAGGCAAAATTATGAAAAATACAGCAGTAAAATATGAGAATACCTTAGCCGCCGCCGGTGATAATACACAGTTAAAAACATCAAACGAAATTCAAACCGTTTCTCCGCCGAGTTCGACACCTACGGAACTGGTTGACGCGCTCAATTTGGTTTTCGGTAAACAAACCGATAACCGCGCGGTTCACGCCAAAGGAAAAGTCGTGCTGCAAGGCAAATTTGTCCCATGTTCGGAGGCAAAAAATTTGAGTAAGGCTTTGCATTTCCGGGAGACTGTTCCGGTTACCGTCCGCTTTTCAAATTTTGCGGGTGTGCCGACCGTTTCGGACACCGACGCGCCGGCCAATCCGCGCGGGATGGCGTTAAAATTTCATCTATCCGACGGCTCGGAAACCGATCTCGTCACCCATTCTTTTAACGGTTTTCCCGCGCCGACCGCCGACGAATTTCGTCAATTTCTGATCGCTCTCGGCACCAGCGGCGAGGGCGTCGCCAAGCCAACGCCAATCGAAAAATACTTAGCGGCGCATCCGATCGCGAAAACTTTTCTCGAAACGCAGGAACCGCCGCCGGTCAGTTACGCAACGCTCGCATATTTTGGCGTTAACAGTTTTAAGTTTATTAATTCAGAAGGTAACTCAGTTTTCGGACGTTATCGTATCGAACCGCAGACGGGCAAAGAATTTCTGTCGGCGGACGAAATCGCCAAGGCCGCACCGGATTATTTATCTGAGGAAATTCGTCGGCGCGTCGCAGAATCTCCGATTCGGTTTAATTTTCGCTTGCAGCTGGCGGAACCAAACGACGCGCTTGAAGACCCTTCGATTGCGTGGTCTGACGAAAATAAAATCGTTGAGCTGGGCGTCATCGAGATTATGTCGGTCGTTGAAGATAGTCTTGCCGCCGAACACGCTTTGCTCTTTTTACCCGCTGTTTTGCCGGACGGAATCGAACCGGCTGATCCGATGATCAAGGCTCGCAGCAATGCTTATCCGATTTCATACGACCGTCGCCATCAGTAAAAAAGAAAAGAGGTGAAAATTATGGAAAAACGATTAGATTACAGCAAAGCCGCGCCGGGCCTCGTGCAGGTGATGTATAAACTGCAGAAATTCGCGGAAGATTCAGGATTAGAACGGTCGTTGCTCGAATTGGTTAAAACGCGCGTGTCGCAGATTAACGGCTGCGCCTTCTGCCTCGATATGCACACGAAAGATGCTCGTGCGTTAGGTGAAAGCGAACAAAGGCTTTATGTGCTCAACGCGTGGCGCGAAACGCCGTTTTACACCGACCGTGAACGCGCCGCTCTCGCCTGGGCGGAAACGATTACGCTGATTTCGCAAAGCCATGCTTCGGACGAAGAATATGCAGCGGCGCGCACTCAATTCAGCGAAGAAGAAATCGTCAAACTAACGATGGCGATTATCACGATTAACGGTTGGAATCGGCTGGCAATCGCCTTTCGTGAAATTCCCGGAATTTATCAGCCCGGCCATTAGTTTTTTTGGTATTATGAAATTGAAAATGAATAAAAAGAGAAATTATAAATTCGATCCGAGACAATTAAAACGTATCGGCTCTGTCTTAATTCTGGGTTTGATTTTCGCCGCGAGTACGGCATTTGCCCAGACAAAAAATTATCAATCACAAACGGCTAGCGTCAACGGCGTCAAGATTCACTATTTAAAAGCCGGAACAGGCAAAACGCCGCTCGTTTTGATCCACGGATTCGGCGAAACCTCGTATATGTGGATTCCGTTCTTTGAGGAATTCGGTAAGGATTTTACGATCATCGCGCCCGATATGCGCGGACTCGGCGATTCCTCTCGTCCGGCGAACGGTTACGATAAAAAGACGATGGCGGTTGATATTCACGAACTCGTCAAATTCTTGGGTTACCAAAAAATCGATCTCGTCGGACACGACATCGGTTTGATGGTCGCCTACGCGTACGCGGCGCAATATCCGGCGGAAGTCGAAAAGCTCGCGCTGCTCGAAGCGCCGCTTCCGGGCATCGGCGATGTTTGGGGGAAAATTTACAACGACCCGCGGCTCTGGCATTTTCATTTCGTTGACAGCCGGTTTTCGCTCGATCTGGTGAAGGGTCGCGAACGAACCTTTCTCGATCATTTCTGGGAAGAAATGACGCCGAACTCGAAAGCGATGCCGGAAACCAACCGTCAATTTTATACCAAAGCATACGCGCAGGACGGCGCAATGCGCGCGGCATTTGAAATGTTCAAAGCGTTCGACAAACAGGATGCCGAAGACAACCGCAAATTCGCCGCCATTAAATTGCCGATGCCCGTTTTGACTATCGCAGGCGATAAATCAATGGGCAATGTGCTGGAAATTCAAGCGAAACTAGTTGCCGAAAATGTGACGTCAATCAAATTTGCCGAGACCGGACACTGGCTGACCGAAGAGCGTCCGGCGGAAACAAAAGCCGCGTTAAAGAAATTTTTTGGTAGATAATTTCTAAATGGGTGGTCAGACGGAGTAATTTTATACGATTTTTTACGCCGATGAATAAGTGATTTGACAAAAATAAATGCTGACTTTTCACAAATTTTTCAGCTGATTTCAGCAGTATCAATCTGGAGTTGAATGATGCCTTGTTTTATCCGTCTGTTTAGCGCAATTTTCAATCTCAGGTAAGACAACTTCGGAATATCAATTTCAAGCTTTTCGCAAAGTGATCAGCACTTAAAGCGGTTTGGTTTGCGGATTTAGTTGTTTTGCCTGGCGATAGGCGGCTTCGGCTGCCAATTTTTTGCCCTTGGCTTTGCGCGCTTCGCCGACAATTATCCACTTTCCCCTGATAAATTTTTCTTTGCAACTTCAATCAATTCGATATTTTGTTCAAATGAATGCTCTTTTATAGCGCCGTCAATCGGCGGATAAATATGTTTTTTGTAAGCCGGATACGCTTCCGTCCGCAGATGAGCAAGCATATTATGCCCTGTCCTAATGGATTTTTCGTGTCTTAAAGCCGAAATGTCAATCGGCGCGACGACAATCTTTTCGCCCGCGCCTTCCGAGGCTTTCGCTAAAATTCTCCCGTCAAAATCAACGATCATACTTCCGCCCGACCACGAATAAGGCGGATAATGCTTGAGGCTCGCGGCTTGATTCGAAGCCACGACGTAGCACATATTTTCAAGCGCCCGGCAGCGATTGACGGTTGTCCACCAATCCATCGGCTCGGTCGCGTTCCACGGATCCATATAGGCGGAAACGCGGACGAGAATTTCCGCGCCGTTCATCGCGAGCTGCCGCGTCGCTTCGGGAAAAATCCAGTCGTAGCAAATCGCCGCGCCGATATTGCCGATTTCAGTTTTAGCGACGGGAAACATTTCTTCAGCGTAGCCTTCGATGTCGTGCGGCGAAGAATGAACTTCAAACGGAATCCACGGATTTACTTTGCGGTATTTGTATAAAATTCCTTCGCCGCCAATCAAACAAGTCGTATTAAAAACGTGATTCGGATATTTCGCGTCCAATTCGAGCATCGAACCGCTTTGAATGAAAATTCCGAGTTCTTTGGCTTTTGACTGAAGTTTGTCGGTATGTTCGTTGGGAATTTCGACGGCGAGTTTTTCGCGCAGATCGGCGAGCTTTTCAAATACGGGCGCGGAATGCGCAAATTCGGGAAACGTGACGAGTTTGACGGGCAAAAAAGGTATTGCTCCCGTAACCGCCGAATCAATTATCTGCAAGATTCGGTTGGTGTTTTTCAGCATTCCGGCACGCGTCACCGGATTGGCAAAATCCGTCTGACACGCGGCGGCTGAATACCTGATATGTTCCATAAAATTAAAATTTGGCGAGGCCGCCGCGACTGTAGCGGGTCGTGTATTCTTCGTAAATTTTTCGCTTTTCGTCGGTCATCGGATATTTTTCGTCCGCGCCGTATGGATATTTGGTCATTCCTTTAAATGGCAATGGATAAACCGCGTCGGGCGA
>JBDTZT010000195.1:0-6650 GCA_040005005.1 Actinomycetota bacterium | reverse complement strand
CAAAATACTGCGCGAAACCGAAACGCTCAGACACAGGCGAAACAGCGTCGTAATCAGCAGAATGGTCGGATACGCCGTCAGTTGAAGCGGACTGGAAATATAAAGCGAGGTACCCAGAACGATAAATGAAAAGGCCAGATTAATAACTACCAGAATCGAGATCAGCCATGATGGAATTAAAATAAAAAACGTGCCGATCGCCAGCATCAGCCCGACCGGCAAAAGCAAATCGGTGTGCCGCGCGATAACTTTCAAAAAGTTTCCGTTCGCCACATCTTGGAAAAATTTATTAAACGAAAATCTCGGTTTCGGCATAAATCTCCGCCCGCAATTTGCCGGGATTCATCAAAAGACCGGATTTATATTTCCGATCTCATACATTATTCAAGAAAACATAAACTCGAAAAACAAAAAAAACAACACCGCTCCGATGAGTGTTCCGATAATCATTGTCAAGACTTCGATAAAACTAAAATAGTTGAAATATCGCCGCTCAATCAACGAAGATTGCCGATTCTCCGCCGGCCGATCCGTTTGTATCGCTCCGGCATTATTGGCCGCCAAGCCTCCGAATCGCGTTCCGTTAGATGCCACTCTTGCCGAGAGCAATGATTCGAGGGCAACCAGCGAGTTCGGCTCGTGCAGGATCAGCGAACACTTAATCGGAGCGGTAAAACTGACCCGGTCGTCGTTTCGCAAACGGCGGGTTGTGGTAACCGCTTCGTCGTTGACAAAGACCGAATTGCGCCGCCGCGATTCAAGTAAGATTCCGCTCCAATCCTTTCTGGCGACGCCGTATAAAGTTGAAATTTGTTCGATCGCGAAAGCGATTTTGCCTTTGCCGTTAGCCCCAAACGGTATTTCGGGCTGCTCCAGCGGAATGCGTTCGGTTTCTTTATTTTCCTCTTTAACGATGAAATAAAAACTGTCTTCTTCCGTCCGCATGGTGTCGAGAATCTCGGCAAAATTGCGGGTCGGTGGCGGAGTTGCCGGCGAAACTGTTTCAGATTGCCTTATTTTCAAAGGCACCGGCGAAATTCCGTTTGAGGAATTGCTGGTGCCGTTTTCACCCATTCCCGGGGCGGTAAGGTTTGCCCGCTTAACCGGCGAAACTGCCGCATCGTCCGCCACCAAAATAATATAATTATTAAAACTGACTTTATCGCCCGCCGCCAACGGCTCGAATGCTTCGGGGCGCAAAATCTGCCCGTTAAGCTGCGTCCCTTCCGCCCGGTTGATAAGGGTCAAAAATTCGCCTTCCCGGACAAATACAACCTGCTCGGACGCGCTTTCGGAGAGCACCAAACTGTTTGCCGGATCGCTTCCGACAGTAAACATATCATCGTCAAAAATATGTTCGGAAAGCGGCGGATTGTCTGCCTCGAAAGCATTGGGAAGATTTTGTTTTAAGACAAAACTGATTGCCATAATTCGATAAAACACGCGGTTCCCGGCTAAAATTTACCTTTCAGAAAACTCTTCGACAGAACCTCTCGATCTCGATCGGCAGCAGTCAAGACCCGACTTTAACAATATTTATTTCTTGAAAACAAAAAGGTTTCGCGAAAGATAAAGATTCCCTGTTTTCAAGTTTTATTTTAACTACCGATTCCGATATATAATGATGTTATCACAGACAAAGCAGAAATATTAACGAGATTTCGGAACACAAAAGAAATGAAACACTTGAAAGCGGAAACCGCCGACCAATTAACCGACGAAGAAAAGGAAACTATTACGTCGCTTTTAAAATACCCGTCGCTTGAAAAAGTTTTCGACCCGAACAAGCCGCAAAGTCTGGCCGCCGTGAAGCAAAAAATGCGCTCGGCGATTGCCGAGCTCGAGCGGGTCATCCGCAGCGGCACGAAATTCGACGCGGAAAAGGCAGCCGAGATTGCCGCTGCCTATCGCACGACGATTGACTTTTTGGACGAGCTTGAGCAGCGGCGGAAAAATCATTCCGAATCGATTTGAAATTAATTTCCCAAGGGACAGGAAACTTTATTTCAAAGTTGCCGATAATTACCATATAAATACGGCAATTATTTTTATTTTATTGCCGGGAAAATAACCTTTAGTTTTTGGCATTTTTTGGAGGACAGATCATTATGAATGACCCGATTACCAATTCGACCACGCAGATTCAAACTTTCAGTCCGGCATTACCGGTTGTTCCGGAACAGAAAAAATCAAGCGGCTTCGGACGGATTTTAGGCGGAATTATGGGCGGCGCCTTAAATTTAGTGGCACCCGGTTTGGGAAGTGTGATCGGCGGTGCGATCAGCGGCGGCAGCGGCGCGAATATGGCTGATATGCAGTCCATGATGAATAATCAGATGCAGCAGTCAATGCAGCTGCTATCGGTGCAAAACCGCGTCCAGTCACAGACGCAGGAATTTACGACCATGTCGAATTTGCTCAAATCAAAACATGACAGCGAGATGTCCGCGGTAAATAACTTTAAATCTTGATCGGAAATTGGTTTATAATTCAGGTTTATTGAGTTACAAAGTCTCGGCTGTCTGGTCGGGACTTTGTGCTTGCGCGGGCGCTGGGGGCGAAAATGAAATTGGAAGCGGTTAAAGTAAATGATGAAGAATTGCGCGTGATGCTCGAATCGGGTCTGGTTTTGCGTGAAGCCGGACGGCTTGATGAAGCCGAATCGATTTTTCAGGGTCTGTGCCGGCTCGTGCCGCAATCGGAGGTGCCGCTTGTCGCTCTGAGTTCAATTGCCGTACGGCGCAGTAATTTCGACGAAGCACTGCGATTGTGCGAAGAAGCACTGCGGCAGGAACCGTTGAGCCTTTTCGCCCGCGTCAATCGAGCGGAGATTTTGCTTTATCAAAAGAAACGGAACGAAGCCGAGGCGGAATTGCGCGAAATTATCCAAACCGACCCGGATTCACCGCACAGCCGGACGGCGCATTCCCTGCTCGAGGTCGCCCGGTTGATTCCCGAAACAGCTTGATAAAAGTGGTGAAATAGGAAAAATTGCATTAAAATTTCAATTGCAGGCTTGCGCATAAAATAATGAAAGTCAATAAACCGAAATCACCTTTTATCAGCGGAGCGGACGCGCCGGACGAAAAGGATATCGCGAAGGCCATCAAAGGCGAAAAATTTGCCGAAACGCTTTCCGCACTTGAATCAGGGACGGCGGATGGCGGCGTCCCGCACCTGACCCGCACGAGATTGTCCGAAATTGCCGCTCAATATGATTTATCGAACGAGGAAAACCGGCAGTCCGCTTTGCAGGAATCGGCGGAACTGCTGGTCAAATCACGTTTGAGCGAAAAGTATAAAAACTCCGAAAAGTTGATCAAAGATTTAGGCGGATACGTCGCGGACGACCCGTTTTTGAAAGCGAAATTGTTTGCTGTTCTGCAAAAATTGAGCGCGGAAAAAACCTAAAGCCGGATGAGCCAGGAAAAAACCGAAAAACCGACTGAGAAACGCTTGCGCGACGCTCGCAAGAAAGGTCAGGTATCGAAAAGTCAGGATTTAACTTCGGCTTTGATGCTAGTCACTACGGTCCTGATCTTTTGGCTGAGCGGCACGGTGACGGCGACGGTGATGCTGAAAACGATGCGCGCCGGAATCGAAACCGCCGGTTCTTTTACGGGAACTCTGACCCGCGAGCGCGCTTCGGATGTTCTCTTTCAAGCCGTTCAGGATTTCAGCCTCGCGCTTGCGCCGCTTTTTATTTTTCTCTTCGCGGGCGCGATACTTTTTAATTTCATTCAAGTCGGCTCGATCTTCGCCTTTGAAGGAATCAAACCCGACCTTAATAAACTCAATCCGGCGGAAGGTTTCAAACAAAAATTTCTCAAATCGCGGCCCTACGTCGAACTCGGTAAAACGCTGCTCAAATCAATTATCACTTTTGTCGTCGTCGCGTGGGTTTTATACGCAGAAATACCGCATATCATCGCCCTTTCGAGCCAAACCGCCGACGTCATCGTCGCTTACACTTTCAGTTTGATTTTACGGATCGGGTTTTATGTCGGTTTTCTTTTTCTCGGCCTGGCGGTCGGCGATTTTTTCTTGCAACGCTTTTTGTTTATGAATCAGATGAAGATGTCGAAACAGGAAGTCAAACAGGAATATAAAGAATCGGAAGGCGACCCGTTGATCAAATGGCTGCGGCGAAATATGCACCGCGAAATCTTGGCACAAAGCTCGATCGCGGCGGTCAGAACAGCGGATGTCGTCGTCGTTAATCCGACTCATGTCGCCGTCGCGCTGAAATACGACCGCGGCGAGATGGGCGCACCGACCGTCGTGGCAAAGGGCGCGGATTTGATTGCCAAACAGATCAGAGAAATTGCCAGGGAGGAGGAAATTCCGATGATGCGCGACGTGCCGCTTGCGCGGGCACTTTATGAGCTCGACATTGACGCGGAAATTCCCGAGGAAATGTATGAAACGGTCGCCGAAGTTCTGCGCTGGGTTTATTCATTGAGCGAAAATTTGCAGGAGCAATAAATAAAAATGGCAGAAATCAAAAATATTAGCGGACCGGCTTTACCGGTTGACCCGGCGAAAATCGCCGACGAAGCCGCGGGCAAATTGCCGAATCAACAATTGCCGCAAAACAATATTGAAGAAACAACCATCAATCACGGCGCAATCGGGCAGCCTGTCGGGCTGCCGCTGACCGAACCGACGACGCAGAATGCGTTTATGTCGCCCGTTATCACGGGACGCGATGGTTCGCAGATGATTGCCGCCGAAAAACTTCGTACGAACGGCGGACATTCAGCCACCGACGTCCTGCTTGGGTTGAATCGGCAACCTTCGACGCTCGGCGTTTTGCTCGCGCCGCCCGGAAATATTGAAATGCTGCGCCATTTGTCGCCGGCTTCGCGCCGCAAAATTCTTCGAAATCTGCTGACCAAACAACGCGGACAAATGCGCCTTCTCGTTTCGGTAATGCGCGACGATGAATCGTCACAGCAACAGCAATCGAACGAAGAACCGGTCCCGGAGGAAAACGAATCGGCTTCGAATGAAATTTTGCGGTCTGATTCACCTGCCGATACCGCCGCAAAATTTTATAACCGCCGGGCGGTCCGAGATTTGGAAGCCACGACGAGAATGCTCGATCTGCTCGACGAACTTCTCGCCATGCAGGATTATACGCTCAGCCAAATGGGAACTTTCGCACAGGGATAAAAGCGGACAGTAAACATTTGAGAATTGATCAGGCACACTCCGTCGAAATCCAAATCCGAAAGCGGTTGATGGATGAAAACTTGCGCGAATCCGGTTAAAATTCTCGAAAGATTATCAAAAATTCGATACCTTTTTCCGCCTTTTAATATTTTTTACAAAAGATATTTGGATGATTTACCACATTTTTCTCAATTGACCGACCGTTTGAGCGGCAGGCGAATTTTCATCAACTTTTTGTTTGAGAAAAGCGTTGACGGTATCAAGTTTGGCGATTGCATAATCGGTTTTTGCGTCACTCCCTTTTTTATACGCACCGATTAAAATCAAATCTTTTTGCGCTTCATAGGTTGCCAGCACTTCACGCAGGCGGCGCGCGGCTTCCGTATGAGTTTCACTGGCGACGGTTGACATCACCCGCGAAACTGATTGTCCGACATCAATGGCCGGATAATGACCGGCCGCCGCCAGATTTCTTGATAAAACGATGTGTCCGTCGAGAATCGAGCGCGTTTCGTCGGCAATCGGCTCGGTCATGTCGTCGCCTTCGACCAGAACCGTGTAAAAAGCGGTAATCGAGCCTTTATCGGAATTTCCTGTTCGTTCCAAAAGACGCGGCAGTTCCGAAAAAACAGACGGCGGGAACCCGGCCCGCGTCGGCGGTTCGCCGCGGGCCAGCCCGACTTCGCGCAGCGCCCGCGCGTAACGCGTCACGGAATCCATCATCAATAAAACTTTTTTTCCCTGGTCGCGAAAATATTCGGCAATCGCCGTGGCGACATAAGCCGCCTTGAGCCGGACCAGTGAAGGCTCGTTTGAAGTTGCAACGACCACCACCGACCGTTTTAACCCTTCCGTGCCTAAATCTTGTTCGAGAAAATCGCGCACCTCACGCCCGCGTTCACCGACCAGGGCGATAACATTTACGTCGGCTTCGGTGTTTCGCGCCAGCATTCCCAGCAAAGTTGATTTGCCGACGCCCGCCGCCGAAAAAATTCCGATGCGCTGTCCGGTTCCGACAGTTAAAACCCCGTCAAGCGCGCGAATTCCGGTAGCAAAAGGTTTTGTGACCCGCTCGCGGCTCATCGGATTGGGCGGCGCGGACATGACATCATACTCGGTCAAACTTTCGACCGCGCCGAGACTATCAATCGGTTCGCCCAAGCCATTCAAAACCCGCCCTAAAAGATTTTCACCGACCCGCACCCGCAGTGATTTTCCGGTCGAAACAACCTCTGCGCCCATCGCCACATCGCCAATCTCACCGAGCGGCATCAGCACGACCTCATTGCCGCGAAAACCGACCACCTCCGATTTTAGTCCGCGGGCCTGATGCGGTGAGCGAATCAAACAAACTTCGCCGACGCGCACGTCAGGGACATTGGCACGAATCAGCAAGCCGACGAGTTCGCTGACCCGGCCGCGCACCTCGAACGGCGAAATCCAATTCACTGCCTCTATGTAGCTTTCCAAATGCA
>JBDTZT010000194.1:0-6653 GCA_040005005.1 Actinomycetota bacterium | reverse complement strand
ATTAATTTATAAAAGATTCAAAAGCTTCTCCAGATCGCTTTTCACGTCCGTGCCCAGATGAACGCGCAATGCACGACGTTTTCTGTCGAGTAAAACCTGAAAATCCCCGCGCGCCTGGGCGGCTTTTACGACGCCGAACGTGAATTTTTGTTCGGGAACGGCGAAATCCGTCGCATCGTCCGAGGTGATTTGCAGAAAAACGCCGCTGTTGGCACCGCCTTTGTAGGCTTGTCCGGTCGAATGCAGAAAGCGCGGACCGAAACCGAGACAAGTTGCCGTCAATTTTTTTTGCAAAACTTTTTCGCGGATCTTTTGCAGAAGTTCCTCGTGTTCGGCATTCATTTCGAGGTAGGCGAGAAGCGCGAAATAATCATTTTCCTGCAGATGCGCGATGTGCGACCCAAGATATTTTTTCAATGACTTATCGCCTTCGATGAATTTATCGAGCGACGCGGCGTATTCCGCGCTCGTAAAGAGTTTAATGCCGTCGGCTGCAAAAAACGCTGATTCTTCAGGCAATTCGCCGGTCGCTTCGTATTCTTCGGTGATTTTTTTCGCTTCGATTTTAGCCGCTTCAACGTCGGGCTGATTAAACGGATTGATTTCCATAATCGCGCCGGCGACGGCGGTCGCAAATTCCCAACGGAAAAATTCCTGACCGAGATTCATCTTTTCGGTGATTTCGATTTTGACGACCGGATGACCTTGTGAGGCCAGCGCGTCAATTTTTTCATCCAACAAATTTTCCGTTGAATCGTTTAATTTCAAATATGCAAAAATTCGGTCATCGCCGTAATCTTCCACGGGTAAAAGCGGTTCGCGGTCAACGGGAATTATCGAAACGCCTTTTTTGCCCGTGCTTTCGGCGATCAGCTGTTCGAGCCATGCGCCCGCATCATAGATTTCGGGCGAGGTAAAAATCGTCAGTTTATCGCGTCCCGAAGTTTGGCAAACGCCGAGGATAGTTCCGAGCATTGCGCCCGCATTTTCACTCGGAACTTCCGTTTTGCAAGCCGCGACCATTTCCGATGCTTTTTGCAAGAAATCTTCAACGTCCAAACCCATCGCCGCGCCCGCCGCGATGCCGAATGGCGAAAGCGCGGAAAAACGGCCGCCGATTTCCGCGTTGCCGAAAAATATCTTGCGAAAACCGTCGCGTTCGGCGGTGCTTTGCATTTTTGAATTAGGATCGGTGATTGCGACGAATTGACGACCGGCGTTTTCTTTGCCGACGATTTGCGACAGTTTTTCAAAGAAATATTGCTTGAAACAATTCGGCTCTAAGGTCGAGCCCGATTTGCTGGCGACAATGAAAAGCGTTTTTTCGAGATTGAGTTTCGATTCAATCGTTTTGATTTGCGCCGGAACGGTCGAATCCAAAATGTGGAAGTTAGCAGCACCGAAAGTTATCGAAAGAACTTCGGGGCAAAGCGACGAGCCGCCCATTCCCATCAGCAAAACATCGGTCAAACCCGCGGATTTTATATCTGCGGCAAAATCTTTGTATTCCTGAATCCGGGCGAGTTCGGCTTCGACCGCATCGAGCCAGCCAAGCCATTTTGCTTCGTCCGTTGCAGTCCAGACACTTGCGTCTTTTTTCCAAACGCGATTAATTTTGTTTTCCGTTTGCCATTCGTCGAAAGTCGAAGAGACGGCAGTTTCTAATTTTTCGGGCAATGAATAAGTTAAAGAATTAAGCATAAATTTTCTATTCAGATTAACATAAAAATAATTTTGATGAATATTTTTCTCTCCGAATTGCGCGTTAGCAATCGGAGGTTTGAGTAAAGTTAAAGAGGAAATTTTATGTCAGTTCATATCATAAACATCAGTTGTAAGTTAGCATCGTTACATATTCTTCTTGAACGACAGCAGTAGCTTCTGAGCTTGCGTCGGGTCTGCGGAAAAATCTTCCCCTGTTAATCTTGTATTCAAGAATTCACTGTAGCCCGGAGTAGCCAGCGTATCGGAAGAATTTAGGTCACGAAAGCCCATTGACCAAGCCGGAAATTGCCGCTCCTCCAAATGACCTTTCAAAAGGGTTATTGTCCCGCGATGCCGCGGGTCTTTGGCTATCTTATTATAGAGATTGCGGACTACTTCCTCTTTACCTTCCAAAATCTGCATAAAGTTGCCGTCTTTGTAGAGTAACATCCCGGTGATTCCAAGTTTAACGTTATTCTCATGGCATTTCGCCAAAAGACTTAGCAGTTCGGATGGCGAGAATAGTTTAACGGCGGAACTAACATATATAATAAAAAACATTATTTTCCCTCCTAAGCATATCTTACATCCGATGACGCTAATTTCTTAATCGAGCTGTGTTCTCTGCACTTAAAAAGTTTTTGTGCTCCAAGCGAAACTCGGCGAGTTATTTTATAGGGCACTTGGTGCGACTTCGCGCTATCTTATCTTATTTTGGGAAGGCAAAGGTTTCTGCAAAGTCGCGCGCGGATCAAAAAACTTAAGCTGACTATTTTTTTTTAATTCTAACTCTCGTTAAATAAAAAATTACAAAGCAACTTTCGGATAGATTTCGAGTTTCGTATCAAATAAAATTACCAGTATGGAAACGGAAATTTATTGGAAAGCGGTGCAAAATAACGACCCGAGATTTAACGGCGCGTTTGTTTACGGCGTGAGTTCGACGCTCGTTTACTGCAAACCGTCGTGCGCGTCAAAACTTCCGAAACGCGAAAACGTGAAGTTTTTTGACGATTATAATAAAGCGGAAACAAATGGTTTTCGTGCTTGTCGGCGGTGTCATCCGAAAAATGAAACGCCGGATCCGCAAACCGAAATCGTGCTTCACGCTTGTCGGATTCTTGAACGCGAAGAGCAAGTTTCGCTCGAAATTCTCAGCGCGGAATTAAAGCTGAGCGCAACGCATCTGCAAAAGATTTTCAAAGAAATCATCGGTGTTTCGCCCAAGAAGTTTGCGGAATTAAAACGTTTGGAAAAATTCAAAAGCGAATTAAATGACGGAAGTGATGTGACGAGCGCGATGTATGAATCGGGTTTCGGTTCAAGCAGCCGGCTTTACGAAAATGTTTCCGCAAAACTTGGAATGACACCAAAAACTTACGCGAACAAAGGCAAAAATATGAAGATTAATTACACGATCACCGATTGCGATTTAGGAAAGTTGCTGGTCGCGCGAACAGCCAAAGGCGTTTGCGCCGTTGCCTTCGGCGACGTCGCCGAATCGCTCGCGGAAAATCTCCGCCAAGAATACGAAAACGCCGAAATTGAAGAAAACAATGCAAGTTTGAAGGATTATATCGAGGCGATTCTTGCCAATCTCGACGGGAAAAACAAAACGCTCGATTTGCCGCTTGATTTACAGGCGACTGCTTTTCAAATGCGCGTCTGGGAAATCTTGCGGAAAATTCCCTACGGCGAAACGGTTTCTTACGGCGCAGTTGCCGAAACTTTAGGTAACAAAAACGCAGTTCGCGCCGTCGCAACAGCTTGCGCGTCAAACCGCGTGGCACTCGTCATTCCATGCCATCGCGTCGTCCGAAGCGACGGGAACTTAAGCGGCTATCGCTGGGGCGTCGAGCGCAAAAAAGCAATCTTAGAAAAAGAAAAACAATAATTTATCTGCCCACGAAACACACGAAAGAATCGAAAAAGATTTTGTTTTTAACTTTCGTGCCTTTCTTGTGTTTCGCGGGCAAAAATTCTAAAAAAACAGGAGAAAATTTATGAACTATAAAGTTGTTCCGATTTCATCGGAAATTGCCCGAAGTGTGCGTGCGCAGTTGATTTCGCCGCAGTATAAACATCCGGCATCGGTCGCCGTTGCGACAGGTTACGGTCCGTGCCGGCAATGTTTGAAAAAACTGATCGTCGGCAAAGACGAACGCCTTTTATTTACTTACAACGCGTTTGAAAATTTGTCGAACTTACCGCTTCCAAGTCCGGTTTTTATTCACAAAAACGAATGTGAATCTTTTGCCGATAGCGGATTTCCGTCAGAATTACTCGATATGCCTCTGCTTTTTGAGGGCTATGCGCAAGAAAGCGAACTCATCAAAAGGCAAGCAATGGATAAAGAAAATATTGAAAATCAAATTACGGAAATCTTTGCTTTGTCCGAAGTCAAATACATCAACATTCGCAACGCCGAAGCAGGTTGTTTTGTCGCTCGAATTGAAAGTTTATAAGAATTCAAATGAAAATATATCGTTGCATTTTCAGCGAATCAGTGTAAATTTATTTTTAATGAGCGTTCAAAATCTATTGATCAAAGCCTTTCTGCGTTTGACGAAATACAAAAAAAGACAGGCAAAGCTGAGTTTTAAAGAAAGACAAGCCGAGAATCTGCCCAAGCCGCCCGACGGCATTGCCGATAAATTTTCGTATTTTTCATGTGTTTCATAGGCAATATCCGAAAAGTTTTTCAAAACTCGCAATTTGAGTTATCTTGGTGAGAAAATATCAAAATGGAAAAACAAACTTTGAAAATCGGACTCGCGCAGTTTGCGCCGGTTTGGATGAATCGGGAAAAGACGCTCGAAAAGGCTTTAATTTATGCTGAAGACGCGGCAAATCAAGATTGTGAGTTCGTCGTGCTCGGCGGCGAAGCGTGCGTCGGCGGTTATCCGTATTGGTTGGAATTAACCGACGGCGCACGGTTTAATTCGCCGGTTCAGAAGGAATTTTTCGCCGAATATTCAAACCAAGCCGTTGTCATCAAACGCGGCGATTTGCGCGCTGCGTGCGATTTGGCACGGACGCGAAAGATTGCGATTTACCTTGGCATCGTCGAAAAACCTGCCGAAAGAGGCGAAAGTCTTTATGCCGCGCTCGTTTTTATTGACCGGAGCGGCGAAATTAAATCAGTTCAACGCAAACTCGTGCCGACTTATGAAGAACGTCTCGTCTGGGCAAACGGCGACGGTCACGGCTTGCGCGTTCATCCGCTTAACGCTTTCACGGTCGGCGGTCTCAACTGTTGGGAAAACTGGAATCCGCTCGCCCGCGCCGCGCTCTACGGGCAGGGCGAAGATTTTCACATCTCGGTTTTTCCCGGCAGTATTCATAATGTTGACATCACAAAATTCATCGCCAAAGAATCGCGCTCGTTCGCCGCATCCGTGTGCTGCGTGATGCGGAAAGAAGATTTTCCGTCCGAAACGATTCATCTCGACAAAATTCTTGAAACTGCGCCCGACATTTTATCAAACGGCGGAACATGCCTCGCCGCGCCCGACGGCGAATGGCTCATCGAACCGCTCGGAACCGAAGAAAAACTCGTCATCGCCGAAATCAATCACCAACGAGTGCGCGAAGAACGCCAAAACCTAGATGTTGCCGGTCATTATTCGCGTCCCGATGTGCTGCAGTTAAAAGTAAATCGGGAACGGCAGAAAATAGTTATAATTGATGAATAATAAAGCAAATCAGAATGAGGAAAGGAGCAAAAGATATTAAAACAAGGAAAGAAGCCAAAACCGCCGGTTTGAAACGCATCGAGCGCAAACATTTTGCCAAGAAAGATGAAGTGAAATTGTCCGATTGCAAAGTGAAAATCACGATAAATCTGGACGCGGACATTCTGGAATATTTCAAACAACGCGCCGCGCCGCCGCATTCCGCACCGTATCAAACGCAAATCAACAACGAACTGCGCCGCGTCATGGAATCAGACGATTCAACCAATGATTTAAGCCAAACAGCGCGCGAGCTTTTGAAGGATGATAATTTTATCGTGGCTTTGAAAGACAGATTGAAGGTGGCTTAGGAGAAAAAGCAAAGATGTTGAATTAAATTCAGATTGTTAAAATCATAAAAATGACAAATTATAAATCAAGGTGCATCAATTTCGATTCGCCATTTAATTTCTTCCAGCTTTTTTTTATATTTATTTAGGAACTGTTGAACGGCTTCTAAATCAGAAAATCTATAAATGTCATTAACATTGAATTCTTCCTGATAAAACTTATTTTCGTGTTTAGTAGTTTCTAATTCTATTACTTGAACAATGTAAGGTTTTTCTTCAATTTCTTTTTGTTCTTTTACAAAATCGGGTTCTTCCCTATTCTCCAATAATGACAAATAACGATAATTAACCAGTTCTTTGTGGAGAAGAATCTAACCTAGATAATTTGGATTAATTGAAGCATTGCTAAACCCTAACTCATTGCCTTTTTCTAAAAATCTTTCTAAATCTTCTTTTTTCATTGCCAGTTAGAATTATTTTTTCAGCCAATCAATCAAAATCGCTTCCTGTTTGTGCAGAGCGTTTTCGGGTTTTGCATTTTTCACTTTCGTCATCGGGAATTTGAAGAAAACGCCGACTTCTTCGAGAACGCCGCCTTCACCGCGTTGTTTGGCTAAATCTAAACAGCGGGCGATTTCGATGGCGAGCGGCGCGGCTAAAATCGAATCTTTGCAGAGGAAGTTTACTTTTAATTGCATCGGTTGTCCGAGGAAACCGGTCAAATCAATATTGTCCCACGCTTCTTTATTATCTTTGCGCGGGCGATAGTAGCGGATGTCAACGAGATGATCTTCGACCGGGTAGCCGAGAATCTCGTCGAGCAGCGAGCTTTTGGTTTTGACTTTCGAGGCTAAGGATTCGGCGTTTGAAAGCGCGAGCCCGTCGCGGTTGCCTAAGATGTTGGTCGAAAACCAGCCTTCGACTT
>JBDTZT010000193.1:0-6656 GCA_040005005.1 Actinomycetota bacterium | reverse complement strand
ACGCGCACAACTTCGACGAAGTTTATCAAAAATCCATCGAATCGCCCGAAGAATTCACCGCCGAAGTTCTAAAGTTTTTAGACATCAAATTCGATCCGCCTTATGAAAAACTGCTCGACACTTCCAATGGCATCGAATGGTCAAAATGGTGCGCGGGCGGCGGACTCAACATCACCGAAATGTGCGTTGACCGTTGGGCAAAATCGGAAATTGCTGACCAGCCCGCGATTATTAGTGAGGATGAAAATGGCTTTACTGCTGCATTTACCTATGCTGAATTACTGCGAGAAATTGAAGACCTTGCCGCAGGTTTGCGCTTAAAAGGTTTATGCAAAGGCGATGCGATTGGAATTCATTTGCCGATGAATTATGTAACAGTCATTGTGTTACTTGCCGTCGCACGAATTGGAGCAATTGCAGTTCCTGTTTTTAGCGGTTACGGAGTTGACGCGATTGCTTCACGAATGAACGCCGTTAAGGCGAAAGCGCTTTTTACTTGCGACGGGTTTACAAGACGTGGAAAGGAATTTAAGGCTTTTGAAATTGCTTCAGAAGCAGTTGAGAATTGCCCGACCGTCGAGAAGGTTTTTATTGACAGTTTTTTGAACTCGCCTGAATTTCCTGAGAAATATCATAATGAAATCTGGAAGTCCTTTGCGGGCAAACTTTCGTCTGATGCTTTATCTTCCGAAATACATGCGCCTTGGAACAGAGATAAGCAAATCCCTGAAAATATCGGCGATGCCGAACCGACGCTCGCCGAAGACCCGCTGATTATTCTTTACACTTCCGGTACGACCGGCAAGCCGAAAGGAATCCTGCACACGCATTGCGGTTTTCCGGTCAAAGCGGCGCAGGATATGGCTTTCGGCACAGATGTCGGGAAAGGCACGCGCATTTCTTGGGTGACGGACATTGGCTGGATGATGGGACCGTGGCTGATTTACGGCGCGCTTCTGAACGGCGCGACGATGGTTTTATACGACGGTGCGCCCGATTATCCCGCGCCCGATCGGATGTGGGAATTTTGCGCGAAACACAAAGTCGAAATCCTCGGAATCTCGCCGACGCTCATTCGGGCACTCGCTGGCAAGGGGGACGAGCTGCCGAAAAACCACGATCTATCACATTTACGCGCCTTTGCTTCGACGGGCGAACCGTGGAATCCCGCGCCATGGTGGTGGCTTTTCGAGAAAGTCGGAGGTTCCAGATTACCGATAATCAACTATTCCGGCGGCACGGAAATTTCGGGCGGAATCTTGATGGGAAATCCGCTGCTGCCGATTAAGCCCTGCTCATTTCCCGCGCCGTGTCTGGGAATTGACGTTGCAATCCTCGACGACCAAGGCAAACAGGTTGAAAGAGGCAAAGTCGGTGAATTATCAATCCGCCAGCCGTGGATTGGAATGGCGCGCGGATTCTGGCAGGAACCCGAAAGATATTTGGAAACATATTGGTCGCGCTTTCCGGGCATCTGGGTTCACGGCGATTGGGCGATGCAGGACGCGGGCGGCGATTTTTATATTCTTGGACGATCTGACGACACACTCAAAGTCGCCGGCAAACGCGTCGGTCCGGCGGAAGTCGAAAGCCTGCTGGTCGCGCATCCGCTTGTCACGGAAGCCGCCGTCATTGGCGTTCCCGACGAACTCAAAGGCACGGCAATGGTCGCGTTCGTCGTTTTAAAAAGCGAAACAGCGGAAAATCTCGCCGCCGAATTAAAACAATTGGTCGCCAAAGACATGGGCAAACCGCTCGCGCCGTCACGCATTTTTTTCGTTTCCGCGCTGCCGAAAACGCGCAACGCCAAAGTCATGCGCCGCGTCATTCGCTCCGCCTATTTAGGCGAAGACGCGGGTGATTTATCGGCACTCGAAAATCCGAAAAGTGTTGAAGAAATAAAACTTTTAAGGTTATAATTTCAGCGGATTATTTTTATGAAACGAAAACTTTTCAATTATTTTGGATTCTTTTAACCTTACCATCAAAAAATGAAATCCCCTTCAATCAACGTTTACACGATCGGACACGGACGGCATGCTTGGCGTGATTTTCTCGCACTTTTGCAAAAATATGAAATTGCTTTTTTGTGCGATGTCAGAAGCGCGGCGCGGTCGCGTTGGGTGCAGTTTAACAGTGCGGTTTTGTCGGCGAATTTGCTGGAAAACGGTATCGGTTATGAACATCTGCCCGAATGCGGCGGGAAAACTAAGCCGATTCCCGAAGATTTGAATCGCGGTGTCGAACGCATCCTGGAACTGGCGGCGGAAGCGCGAACGGCGATTATGTGTTCGGAATCACAGCCGCTGACGAAGCATAAACGCCCGCGCGCCAATTGTCATCGCGTCGGAATGCTCGCGCCGCTTCTCAAATCCAAAGGCGCAACGCGCATCATTCATATTTTGCCGGACGGCGGCACGATCGAGTTCGACGAATCGGCAGCGGAATCTATCTGGTAAATTCATTCGGCTGCCCAAGACAACTTTTCACGCTCTTGGCTCGTCTATGATATTGAAACGTTTACTTTTTTTAAAAAAATAATTTAATATCCTCCAAGTTTCACCCGTAATTTAAAATTATATTGTTTGAAGGTTTAACTTTTCTATGGCGAAACTTTCGGTCGGGATTATCGGCGGCGGAATCGGCGGACTTACGGCGGCGGTCGCTTTGCGTCATTTCGGGATTGACGCAACCGTTTACGAAAAAGCGGAAAACTTGCGCGAACTCGGCGCGGGAATGATGCTCTGGGCAAACGCGACGCGTGTTTTGGACGAACTTGGTCTGCTCGAAAAAGTGATTGCCGCGAGCGGCGCAACGGATTATTTTCTCGTCCGCAAAGAGAACGGCGCTTGTTTAATGAGCATTGCGACCGGAGATTTTGAAGTGCCTTCCATCTGTGTTCCGCGGGCCAATCTTTTATCAATTCTTGTTTCCGCTTTCCCGACTGCCCACATCAAGGTCGGACACGAATTTGCGCGGCTTCAGCAGACGGCAAAAAAGACGTATGTTTATTTCACGAACGGAAGTTCGGCGCAGCACGACATTTTAATCGGCGCCGACGGTTTGCGTTCGCGGGTCCGTGACAAGATTTTCGGTTGGCGCGAACCGGTTTACCGAGGCTATACGATCTGGCGCGGAATCGGGCGTTACGAAGGCGATAAAATGCCGCCTGCGACGAGCAGCGAAACGTGGGGCAAAGGCAAGCGTTTCGGCATTCTAAACACGGGCAGCGACCGATTTACGTGGTATGCGGCGGTCAATGTTCCGGCAGATCACAAGGATGCCAGAGGCGGACGCAAAGCGGAATTGCTCGAAATGTTTGCCGGTTGGCACTCGCCGGTCAGCGAACTAATCAGCTCAACGCCCGCTGATTTAATCATGAAAAACGGCGCGTGCGATCATCCTTCGATGCGGAAATGGGTCAAGGGACGCGTCGCCCTGCTCGGCGATTCGGCACACGCCTGTACGCCGAATCTCGGACAAGGCGGCGGGATGGCAATCGAAGACGCACTCGTGTTGGCAAAAAGTCTGAACTCGGAAAGCTCGATTGAAGCCGCGCTCGGGCTCTACGAAAAACGCCGCACCTTGCGCACCCGGCACATCCAGCACCGTTCGCGCCTGATGGGACAAATCGCCCAGTGGGAAAACTCGCTGATCGTGGCCGGGCGCGAAATCGTCACCAACATTCTGCCCGCAAAAATCTTTGAATTTAATCTGCGGAGAACCTACTCTTACCGGACTTAAAACTCTTTCCGGCAACTCAAACAGGTTTTATCGAATCGTCAGCAGCTTCGATTCAGTAAATTTTCTCTTTAATCCGCACGCCGGAAAAAAATTTAACATTACAGTTACGTCGCATTTTGCTAAATTTAAGCTATGGCAAAAGCAAATGAAATTGTCGGGCTTGACTGCACTGCCGACGCGACTCTCCGGGCGGCGGAAGTTTTGCGTGGGCGTTTTGAGGAAGTCGTCAATTTTCGCGGCGCGGCACTCGGCTCCGACGACATCGAAGCGGTTCACGCAATGCGCGTCGCGACACGTCGTTTGCGAAGCGCGCTGCGCGACTTTGCACCGCTCTTGAAAAAACGTCCGCTCAAGAAGATAAACGAAGATTTGAAAAATATGGCTGACGCGCTCGGCACCGCCCGCGATCAGGACGTAGCGATTGCCGCGCTCGAAAAATTGCAGGCGAAAGCCGAAAAGGCATTGGTTAAAGAAGGTATCGGCAAGTTAATTGATGAAAGACGCGCCCGACGCACCCGGACGCAGCTCGATTTGAGCGAAATGCTCGCCGTTTCGGTAATCAAAAATTTGCACGAAAAATTCACGGCGGCGATTGACGAAGCTGCTCAAAAAAATAATGAGGCAAATGTCGTCAGTTTTAATCAAGCGGGACGCGTGGCAGTCGCGGCCCGATTGCAGGAATTTTGCGATTTGAGCGTGAGTCTTTACAAACCTTTTGAGGTTAAAAAACTCCATAAACTTCGCATTTCCGCTAAACGTCTGCGCTACGCGGTTGAACTTTTCGCCAATTGTTGGGGCAAAAAAATTGCGCCGTTCGCCAAGGAAATCGCCGAAATGCAGTCGTTTTTGGGTGAGATTCACGACGCCGATATTTGGATTGAAGACTTGAGCGAGCGTTTGTGCAGAAATGACGCGAATGAAATTCAAGCCAATCTCTGGCTTCTTTCCGAGTTTGTTAAAGACCGTACAAAAAATTATCGCGGGGCGCTCGAATTTTGGAGCAAGTGGAAAAACGACCGCTTTATCGAAAGACTACGGACGGCGGTTTTGCAGACTGTTTCTTGAACGCACTTTGCGGCGGATTTTTCAATCGTTTTTGTCCGGTTCAAAAGGTTTCAAATGCGGAATCCAACAGCGCACATTGTTTTAGTAATTTTCAGGTAATTATATACTTGTATGACTAAAATAAAACTATTCAACGATGAAAATTCAAACTCTCAGCGAAGAAAATCTCGCCAACGCTTGCGAAGAATTGGCGAAAACGGATGCCGATTTGGCTTTTATCTATCAAACTTACGGAACGCCGCCGCTGTGGGCGCGTGAAGCGAATTTTGCGACGCTCGTTCATATTATTCTGGAACAGCAGGTTTCGCTCGCGTCCGCGGCGGCGGCGTTTAATAAGCTCAAGGAAAAACTCGTTGAAATCACGCCCGAAAGCGTCTTAAATTTGACGGACGAAGAATTAAAGGCGTGTTATTTTTCGCGGCAGAAAACCGTTTATGCGCGGGAACTGGCGAAAGCCGTTTTGGAAGGAAGCCTGGATTTAACCAAATTGGAAAATTTACGGGACGCGGAAGCTAAAACGGAACTCAAAAAGATCAAAGGCATCGGCGATTGGACGGCGGATATTTATCTGCTGATGGCTCTGCTTCGGATTGATGTGATGCCGAAAGGCGATCTGGCTCTGCACGTTGCGTGGAAACGGCTGAAAACCTTGGAACACGCACCAAACTCCGATGAATTTCAGCAGATTGCCGAAAAGTGGAAGCCTTTTCGCGCCGCTGCCGCCCGTCTTTTGTGGCATTTTTATCTTTCCCACAAATAATGCGCGGCAGCTTGTCATAAAAATCGCAAACCACAAATTCTAATTAAATTCCATTGAATCCGGCATCGGCAGCGGCGTTTTTCGCATACAAGGGATGCGCCGAAATAGCCGCAATCAGATTATTTTTATCGAGCTTATCAATCGGTTTTCCCTCTTGAATTGCCGCCGCAATCGTCCACGCATACTTAAAGACCAAATCTTTATTGGCATCATTACTCGAAAGCCGCTTGCCGGGACCGGCATTGGCGTAAATATATTGAGATTGAACAATATAAGCGATGGCTTCGGAAATCGCGGTGGACATTTTCTGACCGACCGCGTCATAAACCGCATGCACGCATTCGTGAGCGAGCAAAGCCGTTTCGGTGTAGGTGGTCGCAAATCTGAAACCCAGTATAATGGTGTTTGTTTTATAATCGTATTCAGCCCTTCCATTTAGGGCTGAATCGTATTCGACCTTGATTTTGCCATTGTCAATATACGTTTTTAAGACCGGAAAAGTCCTAACATCAAAGCCGATACCGCTAAAAGAAAATGTTTTGATTTTTAGCGTGTCCGAATCCGTCAAAGTATTTTTAACCGTTCGTTCAGCCCACATCGAAGTTTCACCCATAATTATTAAAATTGCTCCTGTTTTATTGATATTTTAACTTTATTTATCAGACTTTATTTTTGAAGTCCTATTCTGACGCGCTTATTATGATGATTTTGCTGATGCCGATTTTATTTAAGCGAAAACGCCTCCCGCAAAAACTTGAAAGGAGAACAAATTAGCCGCCGATTCGCGCGGCTGACTGAGATTAAATTATTTCATTTCAGGTAATTTCGCACCGGTGTAATTCCCCTGCAAAAATTTTACGGTTTAACCGCCTGTTTCGACAAGAAAAAACGCTGTTTATTTGATTTTAATGCTGATTTTTCGCCTGCTGCACCCTCATGGGTTAAATCAATATTTGGAGGTGGAAGCAAAGGTGTGCAACGCAAATATGCTGAGTGTGATGGAGAAGGAAAACTAAACCGAAAAGAAACATCATCCGAAAACATAGCTGCTTCTAATCAAACTGAAAATTATATAAGCGCTTTAAAT
>JBDTZT010000192.1:0-6665 GCA_040005005.1 Actinomycetota bacterium | reverse complement strand
AAAACGTCCGAAAATGTCGCTGAACTGCTGCGAAATCCGATGGTATTGGCATTTGCGATATTATTTCCAACCACATTCAGGGCGTTGGAATTAGCATTTAAGCCGGAAAGTGCTGTGTTAAATGAAAATGACATATTTTTAATTACTCCTTAATTTATTAACTATCTGTTGGTGAACCGGGATTGGTCGACGTGGTCGGCGGCGCGGTTGGGGCGGTTGGGGCGGTTGGCGTAACTGGCCGATTAATTGACGCAAGTAACTGCTCCATTGCCTGGCGGATTCCAATCAAATTGTCGAGCGAGTTGAATTGCGCTAATTGGGCGACAAAAGCCGCTCCGTCCTGCGGCTGCAACGGGTCTTGATTTTTAAGTTGGGCGACCAGCAAAGTCATAAACATATTACTGTCCGTTTTACCGGTGGTCTTGGTTGTTGAAAGCGACGAAGCGTTTAGGTTTGCCGCTAAATTTGCATTTATATTCATAGATTTACCTCATTTTTGCGGCTCTTAGGCCAGCAAACTCAAAAGACGGTTTGAATTGTTTTGCTCCAAATCGTCGGGTGTTTCGGAACTTCGACTAAAATTGTAATTTTCAACCGATTCGGATTGCCGCGACGGATTTTCGCGGTGCCCGTCGGCGGTTGACGATAGCGAGCCGTTGGTGATTTCCATGCGCCCGATTTGCCAGCCCGCATTTTGCAAAGAATCCCGAAGCTGGTCGAGATTCTTGGTCAAAGCCTGTCGGGCTCCTTCGGTTTCGGTCTGAAAACAAGCGTTGAGCGTTCCCGAACTATTTCTTTCGAGTATTATTTCAACCGTTCCGAGTTCAGCCGGATGAAGGCGCATTTTTAATGTTTGTTTTTCGTTCTTTTGGGCGGTCAAAGCGGCAAGTTCGAGCAGATGCGGATTTATTTGCTCGGCGATTTTAGCCGGGTCAGACTGATTATTTTGAACGGTCTCGACCGTTTTCTGATCTTTTGAAACAGTTTCCAATACTTTGTCGAATTTGAACGAATAATTATTTTCAGCGTCGCTCGATTTAATTTCCGCTTTGGGCTGCTCTTTTTCAATGGTATTTAAGTTTTGCGCAATTTCAGCAAATCCGCTTTTTGGCTTTGTCTCTGATTGGATTTGGGCAGCGAGCCGACTATTTGGCGATTGATTCAATTCCGGGTTGATAAAATTCGAAGCAGAATCGGAAGTTTGAGTGCCGGATTCGATAACTTTGATCTGCGATTCAGAGCTTTTAAGATATTTATCAAAAGTTCCCAATATTGGTTGAAGTTCATTCGGCCTTAAATCAAAGCCTTTTGATTGGTTATCAACCTCTTTCGGTTTAAGAAAAACGCCTGTTGAATCCGATTCAAATTCAAAATTTTGAGGATTTGAATCATCGCCGCCGAATTTTGATTCGGTTCTGAAAAGCTCGTTGTTTTGCGGGGGAAACGGTGCACCGGGTTTCAGTTCGGTTTTATAGCCGTTCAATCTTTGCCTGATTCCTTGATTTTCTGCCCGGAACGTTTGCAGGGTTGGAGGAATGTCCGACGAATTTTCCAATATAGGCGGAAAAAGCGGCGTGTGTTCAGCGTCGGGAAGTTTTTGTGAACCGCTGTCGTCCAAACTGTTGTCGAAATTCGGCTTTGAATCAAGCTCCGGCGGGCTTTTGAAATCGCCGCCCGTTTTAGCGGGCGCAACTGCTTTGACGGGCACCACAGGCGGCTGCAAAGCCACAAAAATGTTGCTCAGAATTATTGAAAAATCTTCCGTTTTTTCGTCAGGTTCGCGGTCCGCCGAAAACCCCGGTTGATTATCGAAATTGCCGAATTTTGCAAAAGAAATCGTATTCATATTTTTGTCGTTAGTTGACGGGCGAAATTGGCGGAAACCATTTCGTCCAAAGCTGTTTGTTCGTGTTTGTCGGTTTCAAGCCGGTGGCGCAAAACTTGAGTTTCGCGCAGACGGTCGGTTATTTTGACTTCGCGGGCGGCGGCGCCAAGTTTTGCGCTTTGCAGCACGCAAGCCTGTTTTTTTTCTTCCAAAATCTCGATTGCCCGGCGTTTTTGACGATCAAGCGCGGAAATATGCATTGCTTCGAGTTCCACTTCGCCGATATTCATAACCCGGCCGGTTCCCAGTTTATTTCCGTAGTTTTCGATCGCCCGCAAATATAATTCCTCGATTTTTTCGACTTGTTCGGCGGCCGCGGCGGCTTCATTTTGCAGTTGCGTGAAAACGAGTAGTTCGCTTTCCTGTTTCATTTCGCGGACATTATGAACGGTTTCTAAGGTGAATTTGAATTTTTTCATACTGTTTTAATTTTGAGCAGGTTTTCGATCGAATCTTGAAATGAGGCTACTTCGTCGCGTTCCTGTTTGAGAAAATTGTTGATTTCTTCATGGCGCGCAATCGCCAGATCAATCGTACGGTTGCTGCCCATTTGATACGCGCCGATGTTGATTAAATCTTCGGCTTTCTGGTATGAAGCGAGCAGTTCGCGAACTTTTCCGGCTTGCGTCCGGTGTTCTTTTTCGGCAACCGTCGAAAATAGACGCGAAGCCGAATTGAGAACATCAATACACGGATAATGATTTTGGGCGGCGAGTGCCCGCGATAAAACGATGTGTCCGTCGAGAATGGAGCGGACGGCATCGGCAATCGGTTCGTTCATATCGTCGCCTTCGACCAGAACGGTGTAAAATCCGGTAATCGAACCGCCGCCCACAAACTTTCCGGCGCGTTCCAAAATTTTCGGCAAAAGCGCGAAAACCGACGGCGTGTAACCCTTTGACGAAGGCGGCTCGCCCGCCGCCAGACCTATTTCGCGCTGCGCCATACAAAATCGCGTGACGGAATCCATAATCAGCAGAACATTGGCGCCTTGATCTTTGAAATATTCGGCTATCGCCGTCGCCGCTAAAGCCGCCCGGATTCGAACCAAAGCCGAATCGTCGGAGGTCGAAACAACGACGACCGAACGCGCCATTCCTTCCGGCCCAAGTTCGTTTTCGATAAATTCGCGCACTTCGCGCCCGCGTTCGCCGATCAGCGCGATGACGTTAATGTCAGCCGCCGAACGCTTCGCCATCATTCCGAGAAGCGTTGATTTGCCGACGCCCGAACCGCCGAAAATTCCGATTCTTTGTCCCGCGCCGATGGTCAGCATTCCGTCAATTACGCGCACCCCGGTTTCAAGCGGCGCATCAATATTGGCGCGTGAAAGCGGATTCGTCGTCGTCCGGTTGAGCGGGTAAAATTCATTGGATTTAATGATACCGAGTGCGTCGAGCGGACGACCGAGGGCGTCAATTGTGCGGCCGAGAAGCTGATTGCCAACACCGATTTCGCTTTTGACTCCGGCGGCGATGATTGAATCTCCGACCCGCACGGGCGGCATTTGACCGAGCGGCATCAGCAAAACATTATTGTCGCGGAAACCGACGGCTTCGAGCATCGTCGTTCGTCCACCGTTTTGCGTTGCCAAATAACATAAATCGCCGACCGAAACCGCCGGCCCTTGCGATTCGATAATTAACCCGACCGAACGCATCACGCGCCCGATTGATTTGAGCGGGTCAATTTGTTCGAGTTTTTGAAAATAGGTTGACAGCATTTTAATTGAATAATCCGTGGGCGATTTCATCGAACTGCGATTCAATCCGCGCATCAATATCGCCGGTTTCGGTGTGAATCAAACAACCGCCGATCGAAATCGATTGGTCTTCGACGAGTTCGAGCGAACCGCGAAAATCGAGATTTTCACGATGCGTTTCCACAAAAGTAAAATCTTCGGGATTCAGATGAACTTCGGCAACGCTGCGGTTATGAAGTTTGCCGAGTGAAACTTTGACCAGCGTAAAAGCAATTTCGCGGTCAATCGTCACTTCGCGTCCGACAACTTTTTTGGCAATATGCAATGCCAATTTGACCAGATCGGCTTCCAGACGATTAGTAATTTCGTCCGACAAAGCAGAGATTTTTTCAATTGTGCCGGTTAATTGGGCGCGTATTTCGGAAACCTTCGCGTCAACTTCCGCGTCAAATTGCGCCGCAACTTCCTGAATCGCTTTTTCACGGGCGGCTTGTTCGATATTGGCACTATATTCATCAGCCCGGGCAATAATACTGGCGGCTTCGGCGCGCGCATTTTGCAGAATGTCTTCGATATTTGATGAAACAAACGGTTCACTTTTAACCGCCGTTTCGACCGCTTGAAATTCTGCTACCGGCGGCACAATAAAATCATTAACGCCTTTCGACGATGAATTTGCCCCGCCGATTTCAGGAAACAGAAACGGGGTATGTTTGGTGACCGAATGATTTTTAACAACTTTAGCTAACATATTCATCTGCTCCGCCGCCGGCACCCGCCAGACTGACTACCCCTTGTTCATCGAGCAGGCGTAAAACTTCGACGATTTCACGTTGGGCAGCGGTCACGTCTTTGAGTTTGACCTGTCCCATAAACTCCATTTCTTCCTTCATCATTTCGACTGCGCGGCTTGACATATTGCCGTAGAAACGATCCTGAAGTTCGGGAACGGTGCCTTTGAGGGCAAGCGCGAGAACCTTTTTGTCAACACCTTTCATAATTTCACGAATACCAACATCGTCAATTAGCAGAAGGTCTTCAAAGGTCACCATTAAATTGCGGATTTCGAGTGAAAGTTCGGGGTTTCCGCCTTCGATTTGATCGAGCATCAACCGCATTGTTTCGCGGTCGAGGCGGTTGCAAATATCGGCTACGGCGCGAACACCGCCGACACTGGTCCGGCTCATTCCGCTGACGGCGGAAAGTTTCTGGTTCAAAACGTGGGCGATTCGCTTGACAACATCCTGCGAAACCGTCTGCAAGGCAGCAAGCCGTAAAACAATATCGCCGCGCATCGTTTCGGGCAATTGCTGCAGAACGGTCGAAGCCGTCCCCGCGTCGAGATGCGCCAGAACGACGGCAATTGTTTGCGGATGTTCGGATTGAAATAGTTTTGCAAGCTGTTGTGGGTCGGTTTTTTGCAAAGTTTCAAAACTCGCTGGAGTTTCCAGTGAATGCATCACTTTATCCGTTAAACGCTTGGCTTGTTCGACTCCGAAACTCTTGACCAATAATCGTTTGGCGTAATCAACGCCGCCCATTGTAACGTAACTTCGCGCCGTTAAAAGCTGGTGAAATTCTTCCATTACGCCGTCGGAAATCTGCGATTTGACATCGGGAAGCATCGCCAGTTCTTTTGAAAGTATCTGAACTTCGTCTTCGTCGAGATGCTTGAAAAGCGCGGTCGCCGCTTCTTCGCCGAGCGACAAACATAAAATCGCGGCTTTGCGGGCGCTCGATATTGTTTCCGGCGGAAGAATCGTGAGCGTGGCTGTTGATTCTTCCGTCAGCGTCGTTTCGTCAGTTGGCGAATCTAAAGTTTGAATTGTTTCTTCCACAGTTGGCGACATAATTTGATAAATTCAGGAGATTTTAGTTTGACTCGCGAAGCCATCCGCGCAGTGTGCTGACGACGGTTTCGGTGTCAGTCAAAGATTGTTCGGCGATTTGTTTTTTAATCGCTTCGAGCCGTTTCGAATCATTATTGACCGAGATTAATTCTTCATCGGCGTCCATTTTTGCTGCGAGTTCAGCGACGGTCTTCAACGGCGGAATACCTTTCAAAGTTTTTTCTTCGATTTGTTTCGGTGTTCCGGCATCATTCGCGCGTTTTTCTCCTTCTTTATTAGCGGCGGCAAGCAGTTTTTGGGCCTCCGTGTCGTGAACCACGGCAATTTTCAAAGCCTTGCGAGCCGGCAGGATAACAAACAACAGCAACATCACGGCAATCAAAATCAACGCGCCGTATTTGAATGCGCTTGGAACAAATTGTTTATATTTGTCGAGTGTTGAAGTGGTCGCGGCGACATCAACGGGTTTCTCGAACGGCATCGTTTGGACAACCACTGAATCGCCGCGATTCGTGTCAATGCCGATTGCGCCTCCCACCAGGTCTTGAATTTGTTTGATTTCATCGGGCGTTCGGGCAACTTCAACGCCGTTGACGGTTTTATGGTCAACTACGACCGAAACCGTCATCCGATTGACGCGCCCGCCGCCGCCGACAGTTTTTTTGACGGTTTTATCAATTTCGTAATTAACCGTTGAAGTATTGCGTGAATCGCCGTTCGGTTGGGTTGCCGGTGAAGGTATCGGCGAAGGTGAAGCCAGCGTGGTCGGATTATTTGAACGCGCCCCGACAATTCCGTTCGGATTCGCCGAATTTGAATTTCTTGCTTCATTCGATGTTTGCTGTGAACGGACAACCTGCGATTGCGGATTGTATTTTTCTTCCGATTGTTCGATTTGACTGAAATCAATATCGGCCGCGACATCGGCGCGAACACGGTCTAATCCTACTACGGGTTCGAGCAACGCAATAATCCGGGCGGCGTTTTCGGTTTCAAATTTTTGCTTGGCTTCGAGTTGTGCGTGGAATGCTCCGGCATCGTTGAGACCATTACTTTTGCCGCGTCCGGCGGCCACCAGAAGTCGGCCGCGGGTGTCCAACAATGAAACATTCGATGGATCGAGGCCTTCGACGGAACTGGCAATCAAACTGACAATCGCGTCGGTGCGTTCACTGGAAAGTTCCTTACCTTGTTTGACGCGAAGCATCACGGATGCTTTTGCGCCTTC
>JBDTZT010000191.1:0-6665 GCA_040005005.1 Actinomycetota bacterium | reverse complement strand
GACTCGCCGCGATTATGCGATTTTGAATCTACATTTTCATAAAACCATTTTTACCCCAGAGACACCGCGTTTTTCTTTGCGATTCAGCCGCCCGATGTGCGGAAAGGCTAATCCGCAAAGAAAAAAATATCAAATATTTATTCCAAATAACTCGACAAAATGCGCCGTGAAAAGTTGGCGCGCGAGTAATCTTTTATAACTTTCCGAACCGCGCACGTCGGAGATTGGGCTGATTTCGGTTTGGAGGATTTCGGCGGCTTCCGTAATTGTCGCGCCGTTGATTTCCTTGCCGCACAGGAATTCGGAAGTCTTTCTTAGGTAAAGCGGAATCGGTGCGACTCCGCCAGCGGAAACGTGCGCGTTTTCGATCAAATTGTGCGAAACTTTCAAACTTATGCCCGTGTTGACCGAAGCGATATCGAGATAGGTACGTTTGCAAACCTTTTCAAAATTGAAATGCGTGAAATCTTTTCGGAAACGAATTTTTGTAATGAATTCGTCCGTCCGTTTGGCTAATTGTTTGTAGCCGAGATAGAAATCTTTGAGCGCGACTGTGCGTGTCGTGTTGAAAATAATTTCCGCATCGAGCGCGAGAAACCACGCCGTCATATCGCCGATCGGGGAGGCATTGACGAGGTTTCCGGCGAGCGTTGCCATATTACGAATCGGGGTTGATGAAACGAGTTTGAGATGTTTATTGAGATTCGGAAAAAGATTCTGCAACACCGAAGATTCAAGCAAATCCGTGACAACGGTTGACGCTCCCGTTTCGATAAATTCGCCCGCTTCATTGATAAATCTTAGCGCGGAATTATCGAAAAGATTTTCCGCGTCCGAATAAACCATTTCTTCGGGACGCTGAACATACAGGTCAGTTCCGCCGGAAACGAAATGTTTTGGATTTTGGATTTTGGATTTTGGTCTTTGGTTTTCTGAATTTGAAATTTGAAATTTGAGATTTGAGATTTCCGATAATCGTTCTTTGATACCCGCAAAATACTCGGGAACGATTTCTTTTTCGATGGCGCGGCTTAAATCATCCGCTACCGCCGAAGGTTCTGACAGTTTACTGCAAATTCGTTCCGATGCACGTTCGATTGATTTGTAACCCGTACAACGGCAGATGTTTCCGTCAATCGCGGAAATTGCCATTTCATTTGTTTTGGCGTTGTCGTCAATACAAAAATTCGTCAGCGACATCACGAAACCGACCGTGCAGAAACCGCATTGCGTTCCCGATTCGTCAACCATTGCGCTTTGCACTTCGGTCAATTCGCCGTCCGCTTTGTTAATGCCTTCAATTGTGACGATGTGTTTGCCGTTAGCGTTGGCAATCGGCATCAGGCACGAAGTCTGCGTGCGGTATTTGAGCGAACCGTTATTTAATTCGCCGACCATCACCGTGCACGCGCCGCAATCGCCTTCGCGGCAGCCGATCTTAGTTCCTTTCAAGTTTTTGTGATAACGCACAAAATCCAAAACCGTTGAGCCTTTCGGCAAATCGGTTTCAATGGTCTGATTATTCAAAACAAACTTAATCATTCTTAAAATGGAAAACGGAAAATGGATAATGGATAATGATTTTTTTTTATTATCCATTATCCATTATCCATTTTATTAATATTTCCGAATCAGGATCACGCCGACGGTAATTAACGCCGCGCCGAGGACGCGCCAGAGATTTACCGGTTTTTCGGGAACGCCGAGCCAACCGAAATGATCAATCAAAAGCGTGACGAGCATCTGTCCGCCGATTGCCAGAGAAAATGCCAGTGCGACACCGATGCGCGGAACGACGGTCGCCATTACCGACACGAAAAACGCACCCAAAAATCCGCCGATCCAAGCGACCAGCGGCGCGTCTTTTGATGAAGCCAGACTGCTCAAAGGAACGCCCGTCAAAAGCATATAAACGAACAGTGCAAGAGTTCCGACGACGAATGAAATAAACGCGGCGGAAATCGGACTGCCGACATAACCGGCCAATTTGCTGTTGACGGTCGCCTGCGTCGGCATCGCCATTCCTGCCAGCAGCGCGAGAAAGATGAAAAAATAATTGTTGAAAAATGAAGACATTTTTAAGTGCAAAATGGAAAATGGAAAACGGAAAATTCTTTCTTCATTTTCCGTTTTCCATTTTCCATTTTCCGTTTAATATTCCGTTTTATCCGTTTTATCCGCCCAATTCTCAAAAACCGTCAAGCCTTCGTCGCGCAGAAAATTGATGCTTTCGATGCGGCGCTGCTGAATCGGGCGTTCGATTTCCTCGTAAATCAATCGGTCGTCAAAGCCGATATTTGCCGCGTCTTCGCGGGTGCAGGCGAAAAACATCTTCGCGGGACGCGCCCAGTAAATCGCGCCGAGACACATCGGACAAGGTTCGCACGAAGTATAAATTACACAATCCTCAAGCTGAAAATTATTCAAGTTTTTGCACGCCGCGCGAATGGCGACGACTTCGGCGTGGGCGGTCGGGTCGTTGGTCGAAGTTACGCGGTTGCAGCCTTCGCCGATAATTTTGCCGTGACGCACGACCACTGCGCCGAATGGTCCGCCGTCATTTGCCTCAATCCCGTTTTGCGCGAGTTCAATTGCACGGCGCATAAATTCTTTGTCAGCCTCGGTCATTTATGGTTTCGGTTTTATTTTGATCTCAAAGAGTTTCTTCCAGTTTTTGCCGGTTACGAAAATCCGGTCGTTGGCTTCGTCGTAAGCGATCCCGTTCAGCGTGTGTTCACTTTTTTTATCGTCATCAACATCATCGTCGGGCGAGATATTTGCCAAATCTATCCAGCCGAGAAGTTTTCCGCTGGTCGGGTCAATCCGTGCAATGTAATCAGGCTTGCCCAAAACTCGCGGTTCCTCCGAATGCCAAACGTTTGCCCATAATTCGCCTTTGATATATTCGAGTTCGTTTATTTGCATTAGAGGTTTGCCGTCTTCACGGAAGACGGGAACGGTGCGAACGCTCTCCATCGTTTCGGGATCAACAAAACGAATAACGTGTGTCGAATCTGTCATAATCAAATTTTTTCCGTCAGTCGTCATTCCCCAACCGTCGCCCGGATATCGGAGTTCTTTGATTATTTTGAAAGTTGCCGCATCGAAAACACGGCACACGCCTTCCTGCCACGTCAATTGATAAATTTTACCACCAAAAAGTGAAATTCCTTCGCCAAAACTGTCTTTCGGTAAATCGAATTTCTGGACAACTTTGCCGGTTGTGAGTTCGACCTTTCGCAAACTCGATTTGCCTTCTTCGCCGGTACTTTCATACAAAAACCCGTCGTGGTAATAGAGACCTTCGGTAAAAGCCGTCGGGTCGTGTTGGTAAGTATTGACAACTTCGTAAGTATAAACCGGCACGCTGCTACTGCTTTTCACGATACTATTTGAATTGCTCACGTTTCCGACATTCGCGGGTTTAGTTGAATTATTCGACGTTCCGTTACAGGTCGAAAACAAAAAGACGAGAAAAATTAAAATATATAGACGCATAGTTTTAGTGATGAGCGATGAGTAGATAATTGATTCTTTTCACTATCAATTATCCACTATCAATTGTCAATTATTTTTTCAGTGCTTTATCAATCGCTTCACGAAAACCGTCGGCCGTTGTGACACGCACCTTGATGCCGTTGACAAAAATGGTCGGCGTGCCGGTGATTCCGTAACTTTTGCCGTCCGCGATATCTTTGCGGACTGCTTCGGCAAACTTTTCGCTTTGCAAGTCTAACTCAAATTGCCGCGGATTCAAACCTAGTTCGCCGGCGTATTTTTTCAGCGAAGCCAAATCGAGTGCTTCCTGATGGCGGTATAAAATCTCGACGTATTCAAAAAATTTGCCCTGCGCTTGTGCTGCCTGTGCCGCGACCGCCGCCTGAAAAGCGTTTTCGTGAATCGTCACGAGCGGAAAATCGCGCACGACAAAACGAATTTTATCGGAAGGATATTCCGCGAGAACTTTTTGCAGAATCGGATGCGTCGCGGCGCAGTGTGAACACTCGAAATCCGAAAACATAACGACCGTCACGGGGGCCGCTGCGTTTCCTTTGAAAGGTGCGTTTTCGCTCGAAATATTCAGCACAATCGGCACGGGTTCTTTCAAAAGAATCTGCGTTTTGTATTTTGCCGCAAGCCTCTGGCGAAGATTTATTTCAAGCCCTTGACGTTCAACTTCGGTGTAATCGCGCATTTTGTCGGTAATTTCACGCGCCAGTAAATCGCTCGTTTCAAGATTCAGAGATTTTGCTTCGGTCGCAATGAGCGCGGCGTAAATCAATTCGTTGAGCGCGAATTTCACCGAATCATAGACTTTTGCTTTTGTTTCGTAAAGCTCAATTTTGTTTTTTGTTTCAAAATCCTGCACGGAAATTGTTTTCGTTCCGACTGTTGCCAAAACATCAGTCGGCTTCAAACTCAATGCGTTGACATCTTTACCGGGCGTAACTTTATATGTCGTTTTGAGCGTGGTAAGAAAATCCAACAATGCCTTCTGCTCAGGTTCCTGACGCAAAAAAGCGACAAGTTGCTGACGAACTTCGGCAAGAGTTTGATTACCGATGGCGGCGCGATTTCCGTCATAAACGGCTTGCACCTCTTTATCTGACGGCGCGGGAACTTTGGCTTTGATCTGTTCAACGAGTTTTTCAAACGTTAGATTTTTGGCTTTGGCTTCCGTGTGAAAGAGAGTTTCGGCAATTTGTTGTTCAAGCAATATTTTACGCGTATCGGCGACGGTTTTTGACAGATCTGCAAACGCTTCGGCAATTTCGGCCGGTAAATCTTTGACCGTGAACTTTTGCCCGTTCGCGGTTGCTAAAACCTGGTCGGGCGTTTGGGCAGAGAGCGCAAACGAAAAAATAATTAAACAAAAACAGGTTACGATAATTTTCATAAATTTCTTCTTTGCCAACTTTGCTTAACTCTTTGCGTTCTTTGCCTTACAAAATAAAGTATCGCCGAGACTCGCTAACGGTTACGCAATGTTGGCAGAGGTTTCATCGGTAAATCTTATCAAATCTCGCGGAACTCTGATGGCTTCCGCTTCCGTTGGTTCACCAAAAATCTGCGGGTGAAAGATTTTTGCCAGAATCTCAACGCCGTCAATAACACGCGGCGCGGGACGCGAAAAATACGAACTGGCGTCTAAAGCCCAGACTTCGCCGCTGGCAATCGCCGAAAGCGCGCGCCAGTTTGCCGGAAAAAACGTATTATCCAACTGCCGTAAAATATCCGAGGCGTAATAACCGCACGGAATCAGGACGATGGTCTCAGGTTTTGATTCGTAAATCGCTTGATAAGTTGTCGTCAACGACTTTTTGCCCGCTTCGCCTAAAAGACAAATGCCGCCCGCGATTTCCGTCTGTTCCGGTGTCCAATGTCCGGGCGCAAACGGCGGTTCAAGCCATTCGAGCATAAAAGTGCGCGGGAAATCTTTAATTCGCCTGCTGATGTGGGCCGTTCGGAGCTTTTCACGAATTGTATCGAGCCGGTTTTGTAAATCCGCGACAACTTCTTCGGCTTTTGCGGAAACTCCGCAAAGTTCGCCGACGAGTTTTATATTATCAAAAATATCGGCAATCGTGTTCGGCTCAAGCGACACGACTTGGGCATCGGCAACATACATTCGCGCTGCTTTTTCGACGGTTTTATAGGAAACGGCGCAAACATTGCAAAGCTCCTGCGTAATTATCAAATCAGGATTCAATTCAGCAAGTAAATCAGTGTTCAAATCGTAGATCGAACCGTGTCCGTCGAGTTGCGAACGCACGGCATGGTCAATTTCCTTGCTTGACATCACTTCGTGTGAAATTCGGCTCGCCGTCAATTGCGGTTTATTCGTCACCGAAGCAGGGAAATCACATTCGTGCGTGATGCCGACCAGATTTTCTTCCAAACCGAGAGCGCAAACAATTTCCGTCGCCGATGGCAAAAGCGAAACAATTTTCATAGACATCTAAATTTACCGCAAATTTGAGTTGAGAGTCGAGAGTCGAAAGTCAACAGTTATAGATTTTCTCGACTCTCGACTCTCGACTCTCGACTTTCTTTGATAAAATTAAATCTGAGGTTTTACAAAAATGTCTGATATACGCTTTATGGGAACAGTTGATCATTTGGCGGTCAAAACGGAAGATTTGACGAAATCCGTCGAAGAATATAAACGTCTGGGCTTTACGGTCGAAACGGTTTTTGAAGATTGGGCGATGCTGCGCGATGCAAAAGGTTTCGGTATCGCGCTGCTTCCGCCTGAATCAAAACATCCGCCGCACATCGGAATGAAGGTGAAAACTTTTGCAGAACTCGAAGCGGCGGCGGAAAAAGAAGGTCGCCCGATCAAACCGCACCGCGACGGAACTTCGTCTTTTTACACCAAAGGAATTGACGGAAATATCGTCGAACTGATTTATTATCCCGATAATTAAGGAAAAGAATAGACAACCGATTAGACAAATTGCACATATTTGGTTTTAATCCGTGTAATCCGTCTAATCTTTTGTCTGTATAAATTATGTCGCAAAAACTTTTGCGTGAATTTTACCTGCGCTCCGACACACTTCAAATCGCCCGGGATTTACTCGGCAAATTATTGGTTGTGCCGACCGCCACCGGAAAGCGAGTTTCGGGAATGATTGTCGAAACAGAGGCTTATTTGGGCGAAA
>JBDTZT010000190.1:0-6678 GCA_040005005.1 Actinomycetota bacterium | reverse complement strand
CGGCCCACATAAATCTACGCAGGCCGAGACGCCCGCGCTCCAATTTAAAATTCGCTGTCTTTATCAGTGCGTTCGCGCCGCGCAACGCCGGTTTGATAAGCCGCTTCTTCGACTTCTCTGGCGACGGCTTCGCTGACTCGGCGATCAAACACGGACGGAATGATGTAATCGGGGTGGAGTTCATCTTCGCCGATGATGGCTGCTATCGCATTGGCGGCGGCGAGCTTCATCGCTTCGTTGATGCGCGATGCGCGGCAGTTCAAAGCACCGCGAAAGATGCCCGGAAAGCACAGAACATTGTTGATCTGGTTCGGATAATCACTGCGACCGGTAGCCATCACGGCAACTAAACCGACGGCATCTTCGGGCATAATTTCGGGAGTCGGATTCGCCATTGCAAACACGATCGGGTCTTTTGCCATATTGGCGAGGTCATTTTCGTTAATCACGCCCGGCGCACTGAGGCCGAAGAAAACATCGGCGCCTTTGATCACGTCGTGAATCGTGCCTTTTTCCTTGTTCGGATTGGTGTTTCGCGCATACCAATCTTTGACCCAGTTCATATGTTCGGCGCGTCCTTCGTAAATCGCGCCGGTGGTATCGCAGCCGATAATGTTTTGCACGCCCGCCGCCATCACAATCTTACTGCAAGCGACGCCTGCCGCCCCGACCCCGTTGACGACAACCTTAATATTTTCCATCCGCTTGCCGACAATCTTGAGCGCGTTAATTAAAGCCGCGAGAACGACGACCGCCGTGCCGTGCTGGTCGTCGTGAAAGACGGGAATGTCGAGTTCTTCCTTTAATCTATCCTCGATTTCAAAACAGCGCGGCGCAGAAATGTCTTCGAGATTAATGCCGCCGAAGGCAACCGCGATGCGTTTGACGGTTTCGACAATCTCGTGCGGGTCTTTCGTATCCAGACAAATCGGGAAGGCGTCAACGCCGCCGAATTCCTTAAACAACTGACATTTTCCTTCCATTACCGGCATCGCGGCGGCGGGACCAATATCGCCCAAACCCAAAACAGCGGTGCCGTCGGAAACAACCGCGACGGTATTCTTCTTGATCGTCAAGGTGTAAGCCTTTTCAGGGTCTTTGGCAATCGCTTCGCAGACCCGCGCCACGCCCGGCGTATATGCCATTGATAAATCAGAGCGCGTTTTGAGCGGAATTTTAGAAATGACTTCAATTTTACCGCCGAGATGGATCAGAAAAGTTCGGTCGGAAGCATTGATAACTTCCACGCCGTCAATCGCGTTGACGGCGGCGACAATTTCCTTGTCGTGCTGTTCCGAAAAGGCGTTGACAGTGATGTCGCGGATCAGAAAATCCTTGCCGACCGAGACGATGTCAATCGCTTCGATGTCGCCGCCGGCGCGTCCGATCGCAGTCGTGATCTCGCCGAGCTTGCCCGGTCGGTTATGAATTTTGATGCGTAAAGTTAAACTATAACTGGCGTTTGGTGTCAGGTTATTAGACATAATTAAAGAGTTTAGAATACTCTTTCGGATTTTGTGAAGCAACTTGCAAAATGCCAACAGAGATGAAGAATTTCCGCGAATTGCAAAACAAAACTGTCGCAAATTAATCAAAATAACGTTTTTTTTAGCTGGCACACGAATTGTAACTCCAAATAGCAGATGCAATTAATAAAGGCATCACAAACTTGAAAATCTTGGAGAGAATATGAATGAAAATAATACTTATGTGATTGTGACCACTTATCTGAGCTATGTAGTTTTGAGTATCTGTTTAACGGTCTGGGTCGCGCAGACTCTTCACAAAAACGGCAGAGTGTTTCTGATCGAAGTTTTTAACGGCAACGAGGCGTTGGCAGATTCGGTCAATCATCTGCTCGTCGTCGGATTTTACCTGATAAATTTCGGTTACGTCAGTCTCGCATTGAAGATAAGCAATTACCCGACAACAGCCGCGATGGGCATCGAAGCATTGTCGTGGAAAATCGGTCTGGTTCTCTTGGTACTCGGCGGAATGCACTTTATGAATCTGTTGATCTTCCAACGCATTCACCGCCGCCCGAAATTCAAAAACTATCCACCGATGCCGCGTGAAAGCGTCGTTCAATAATAAAAGAAGAAGGGCAATAATTACTGCCAATGAAAAATGCTTTGATTTAATCAAAGCATTTTTCATTGGCAGCGCGGGCGGGCGAGTTTCTGCTGAAGCTACAGCTGATTTATTACCTCTAATTTTTTTGTTGATTCCGGCGGTCGTCAGAAACCGGATATGTTTTATTGCGAAACTGAATCATCGGGTCAGCCGGTTCGATGCCGACAGGCAACACGCCGGGCATAAAAAGCAGGACGCGGTCAGTTCCATCACTATCGGGAACGAGCGCAGTGATTTCAATTGTTCCTAATTTAACGAGCTTGTTTTTATCCGACCAGGCAATCGAAGGATCGTCGATTTTGTCGCCGGGTGCCGCCAATTGCAAGCACAATTTGAAGCGTATAGGAGTTTTGGCAATGCGCGGCCTGATCTCGTCCGAAAGATATTCGGGGGCGGCTTTTGTGATTTCTTCTTTTGAGAGGTGTTCTTAAATTGTGCATTACCGAAACAGCAGCTCCGATTCTTCATTAAAGAATCGGTCGAATAAGTCCGCGAAAAATTCCCTTGACCTCAACCTTGTCAGCCGGAATTTTAATTATTTCGTAATTTTCATTAGCCGGACGAAGCTCGACATTAGCACCATCGCGGAATATCCTTTTGAGAAAAACGCGGTCTTTATTTATCACGGAAACAACAATATCGCCGTCGCGGGCAAAAGTGCGGCGTTCGATTAAAGCAATGTCGCCCTCACAGATATGTGCGTCGAGCATCGAATCATTGTGCACCCGAAAAGCCCAAAGCTTTTCGGGTTTATGCAAACCAATCAAAAAAGTTGGCACCAGCAGCGTTTCGTCGCTCAGATCATCTTGAAAATGCGGCGAGGCGGGCAATTCGAACCATTCAATCTGACAGACTAAATCGGAAACTGCCGTCTTCGGATAAAGTTCCAGACTAAAACTGCCGTTCTCACGCCGCCGCGAGATCAAACCTTGTTTTTCGAGAGCCGCAATGTGTTTGGCGACCGCCGCTTTTGAAGCGAGCCGAAAATGCTTGGCAATCTGTTGATAAGAAGGCTTGTAGCCGCGTGTTTCGATAAAATTAGAGATGTATTCGAGAATTTCTTTCTGACGTTTGGTGCGCGGTTGCATAAACTAAAGATTTTATGGAGATAGCTTTCGCCAAGTCAAATCAAATAACTTTTTAACCGTAAAAATAATGTTCTAATTTATTTGTGTCGGGGTGCCTAAATAGATTGCTTTTCATAATTTTTGTCATTGCTGTTTAAGGTTGGTTTATTTTTTACTCCAAAAATCAAGAGCCACAAGCATATTCCGATTTCGCCCAGACTTGCCGGTAATGTTACATAATGAGAAATTACGGTTTCACTATAATTAAGTATCAAAGTGCTTCCAATAAAATCTATCAGATAGCCAAAACACCCAAGCATTAAAAGAACACCTAAAATTTTGGGAAGGAATGAGGATTTATAAACTAAATAGCCAAAGGGAAATAGCCAAAGTCCCCAAAATATTTGAACAACCAGAATCCCGTTATTATATAAATCGAGATAAAACAATACCTGAGCTTGTAACTGATCGTGGTCGAAAACTTTAAGGTAGTCAGCCCCGCTGACGAGAGACAATACGGCAAATTTGTTTATTAGATTAACAAAAGAAATTGGAACACTTACTAAAGCCAAGATAACCATCAGCTTCGCATATGTTTCATTTACCGGTTTGAGCAGCTGATATAAAACAAGCGGCAGAAATAAAAAGAAAGTGTAACAAATTATGCCGCTCACAATTCCAAGCCGGAATAGCGATTCGGAAGCGGCAATATTATGGACGGTGGCCGCTGCATCGCCCCGAACGATAAGTTTGGAGGGAACATAGGCTAAACTAAAAATCCCGGTCAGTACCACAACTAAGTATAGTAAACCGGCAATTCTGGCGGTCTTTTTGTTTGAACTCATTTTTGTTTTACGATCAAGCCTTATTTCTGTTTAGGCCACCTCCAGGCAGTCCAAACAATCAACGAAGTAATTAAAATTTCAACAATCCCCAGAAATATATAAAAAGCGTGCCAGAGGTCAATAGAATTGACTATTGTCAGTATCATAATGCCGGTATAAAACAACCCGAAGATTATATTCAGCCAGCGGTTTAATTTTGGTTTTAGCATTACAGACAGGAAAACCATAATGGCAGGAATAGCCATCAGTATTGAGGCAGCAAAGAGTTTTACGGGCGTATCAAGAATCATTTTGCCGTCTATCAGGTGTCCAATATGTCCCGGCACAAAAAATTCAAAATAGTCGCCATAGACATAGCAAAACATTACGGATACCCAAAGAGCGGAAAGTTTAATTTTCACATTTACTTTGAAATCTTCTAAAACACCGGTGTTTGCCTTGTTTGGATTCATCGTTAACCTGTTTTAATTACACTGCAAAATTTTGTTCGTTAAGCTGAAGTAACGAACGTCCTTATATTTAGGAATGTTTCATCATTTTGTCGTCTTTTATCAGATTTCCTTAAAAACTATATGCCGCTGCCCGCCACTTATTTCGTGCGTGTTTCTGCAATTTACTTTGAAAACTTGTTACCGTTTGTCCAAAAAACTAATTCTAATAACGACATAAGAAGTGTCGTTCGTGAGAGATTTAAATTCAAATCTATTGAGTTGGGAAGGAAACATTTGCTTTAATTCTCCCTCTGGTTCATTGAACCGGAAAGCAGTGGATTTCCGATTAAATCGTTGCGTCGGGTGATGCAAATCAGTCGTTACTGTGATAGCGCTTACAGAAATAAGAGAAGTGAATAGGTAAGCCGCTCAAAAGCTGAATACCGCCGGGAAAATCAAAGAATGATTTTACTTTTCTTCGCGCCTTCCCAAAAAAAACATTGACGCGGTTCTTTAATAAAAGTTAAAATTTAATTCGGGCGACTTGGCTTTCTTTTCCTCTAAACTTAAAATCTTTCCACCGAACCCGAATAACGTCCAAAATTTTTATATGTCGAGCAGAATAGACGATTTACTGCGAATGGCGATGAGCTTCGGCGCATCTGATTTGCATCTGAGAGCAGGTTCTTTTCCCGTCATACGGGTCAACGGCGAACTGCGTCCGCTGTCGGGCGTCGAGCGTCTCAATCAGGATGAAACACTCGAACTCGCTTTTTCGATGATGTCCAATCGTCAGAAACAGCATTTCAAGGAAGCCTACGAAGTTGACATTGGCTACGGCGTTTCGGGATTGGGACGTTTCCGCGTCAATATTTTTCAGCAGAGAAATTCAATCGGCATCGTTGCCCGGGTCATCTCCGACCATATCCGCAATTTTGCCGAACTCGGTCTGCCGCCGATTCTGACCAAAATCGCCGATGAACAGCGCGGTTTGATTCTCGTCACGGGAACGACCGGTTCAGGCAAATCAACCACGCTTTCGGCGATGATTGACCACATCAATCAAACGCGCAACTGCCACGTCGTGACGGTCGAAGACCCGATCGAATTCCTGCACAAGGACAAAAAATCTTTTATTACCCAGCGCGAAGTTGATGTTGATACGCGCTCGTTTGCCGAAGCCTTGCGCGGTTCGCTGCGCCAGGACCCGGATGTGATTCTGGTCGGTGAAATGCGTGATCTGGAAACCATTGAAACCGCGCTCGTTGCGGCTGAAACAGGACATCTTGTGTTCTCAACACTGCATACGCTCGACGCGTCGGAAACGCTGACGCGCATCATTTCCGCCTTTCCGCCGTATCAGCAAAAATCCGTCCGGATTCAGCTTGGCGGTCTGCTTAAAGCGGTCGTTTCGCAACGCTTGATGAAGTCGGCGAAAGGGAATTCGCGGGTTCCGGCGGTCGAAGTAATGATTTCGACGCCGCTCATTCGTGATTATATTCTGCACGAAGACAAAACTTCGCAAATCCGCGATGCCATCGGCGCGGGAACATCGCAATACGGAATGCAGACCTTTGATCAATCGCTGTTTTATCTTTATCAATCGGGTTTGATTTCGCTTGAAGAAGCCCTGCGCGGCTCGACCAATCCGGACGAATTCCGTCTGCGGCTGGCCGGAATTCAAAACACCACGACCATGGCCAAAGAAGCGATGGAAAAACAAAGCGGGATGCTTGGCTCAATGAACGATTTGATTACGAGAATGTAAAAAAAAAATCGTTTATATATTTTCCAACAATGAAAAACTCAACTTTTAAGCTGATCACTTATTTGATAAATATCAGTCTTGGTATTGCCGTGTTTTACTTCGGACTGCCATTGTGGATCTTTCTTTTTTTAATGCCGGTAAATGTTTATCTGCAAATTTATGCTTCACAGCAGTTTTCTTTCAGAAACTCGATTCAAATCGAGAATATTCCGCCAACTGGATATGAAAAACGAATCGCTGAGCTGAACTCAAATGAAGAACTCCTGAATAATTTAGGTTTCGACAGATTTGACGAATTTTATTTGCCGACGACTTCGGACATCGTTATTTACGCTTACAAACACTGCGATCTGCCGTTAATTCTTTGCCAATATCACCTCGCCGCCGGCGTTTGGTTCGATTTAATGACTGATTTTGAGAACGATTTTTCGCTG
>JBDTZT010000189.1:0-6682 GCA_040005005.1 Actinomycetota bacterium | reverse complement strand
TCGGTGTATATACACAAAAGTTTACAAATACTGAATACGGAAATATAATTGATGTGGTGAACGCGACGCGCAAAGTGCAGGGCGATAGAATCCGTTTCATCGTCAGCCCGACCGACCGCACGGATAATCCGAAAGACGTTCTCGAAGCAAAAGTTCCCGCGCCGCCCAAGGACGAAGGCAAAATTGCAAGACCGAATCCGCTGACTCTGGTTGTCGAATTGACGGCTGACGGCAGAATCAAACTGAACAACGAGGGGCACGATTCGCTGGAAAGCGTCGCGGCGAAATTAAAAGAAGTGTTTAAGTTCAGGGAAGATAGCGGAATTTGGAGAGAAGGCACAAACGAAGTGGAAGCGACCGTGTTCATCAAAGCTCCGCGCTCGATAAAATACGGCGAAGTTATTAAAGCGCTTGATGCGCTCAAGGGAAGCGGCGCAAATCCAGTCGGCTTGCAGATTGACGATTTACCTCAATATAAAATTCAATGATGTGAAATTGAGAGGCTTTGAAATAATATGAAAGCAACCAACTTTTTATTTCATTAATAACGTCATTTGTTTTTCCTTCAAGTTTGTTCGGGATTCAAAAGGCGGAAAACTCTCTGCGCTGACCGCCGCAAATCACGCAAGCAATGGATTCGCGGGCGGTCGCCTTTCCTTAATTATCAAAGGCAAATGGACAAAGAAAAACCAAGAATGTGCAAAACAAGCCTTGGCGGACGCGGCTTTCGTCTCGACGGTTGCATGTTAAGTCTCTGCGTCCGCAAGTTAAGTCTCTGCCGTTGCGATGTTTGTCTTTAAGTTTGCAAGTTAAGCCCTGGCGGACGCGATGTTTGTCTTTAAGTTCGCGATTTATATCTTTCAGTTCGCAAGTGTAAAGACCGGAATCGCGCATTCAAAGACGAAACTCGCGCAATCCGGAACGGAAATCGCACAATTAAAGACAGAAATCGCTCATTAAATTGAACACGGCACAAAACTTTTAGAACTTATAAACCCGCAAAAAAATTCGCGCCGCATTGTGAAAGATTATTTGAAATTATTTCAGAAATAATCGGTGAATAGAAAAGGTTCATTCCGGCTGCCTTTTTTTTATTTACATAGTCAAATACATACTTTACAATGTATCTGACTATGAAAAACATTATTCCGATTACAGATTTACAAAGACAGGCAGGGCAGATAATCGGCAGTTTAGCGAAGTCTGATGAGCCGATTGTCGTAACTCAACGCGGACGCGCTTCGGCGGTAATTATTTCAGTGGAAAGATACAGCGAAATCGAAGCGGATTTGAAACGCCTCGATGAACTCGAACTTTTGGAAATGGTCGAACTTTCGCGCCAAGACATCGCCGAAGGTAAGATTTTAAGCCACGATGATGTGAAAAAACGCCTGAACTTTCCGGGTGCAAAATGATTTTTATTCAGTGGACAAATACGGCGTTCAATGAATTAGAAGTCTTACCCGCGGAACTTTCCTTTCAGATTATTCGTCAGGTTGATTTTCTGGCGCAGTTTCCCGAAATGGGCGCACTTTTGGAAAGCCGTTTCCCTCGCTTTAAAGAATTTCGGCAGTTGATTATTAAACGCAATATACGCGTTGTTTATGAAGTTGATAAAGAGACGATTTTTATTCTCGCGGTGCAAAATTGCCGTCAGAAACTCCTCCCGATGCGAGATTTGAAAAGGCGCAAACGTCAAGTTGATTAAAAAATAAAAGGCAAAAGGAATGATCCTCTTGCCTTTTATTTTTCCGACGCAGTAAAGGACGAGCTATCATTACCGAAACTCCGGCGGAAACAGCTTTGCAATCATTGGTTTAATTGTCTTTTTTCGGCTCTTCCGGTTTTTCCGGGGCGACGGTTTCTTTTGTTTCCGTTGAATTATTTGTCGTCGTTTTTTCGCCGTCGTCCAAGGAAATACCGAAGATTTTCGGGTTGTCCATAAACTCGGCGAGTTTATCGGGATTGATTGTCGCGCGGATCACTGCCGCCTGGTCTTTGTCTATCGTGACGAGCGATATTTTGACGTTTTTGCCCGCTTCGCGCATATACATATAGACCTGTTCGCCGGTGCGCGAACGCACCCGCAGAATCGGACTCCAATCGGCGCCGAATGAATCGCGCATTGCCGCCTGCATTTCTTCGTCGAGCGTTTCGCGGGAAAACTTCAAATCTTCAAAAAGCGTGATGCTGAAACTTTTGACGCCCGCCGGACGAACGATGTTGACCGCAAAACGCGCCAGCCACATAAACGGAATTTTGACCTTTTTGGCTTGATATTTGGTTTTCAGATGCTTGACGATCTGCGCGTATTCGCCGCCGCCTTTCGCGTTTGCCGCCGGCGCGATCAATGTGAAAGCCAAAAACAGGAAAGCCGCCGCCATTAAAATTTGTTTTCTGATCATCATTGCCTTTGCTCCTATTTATTTTCATTCGTCTTTTCGATGTCTATTTTGGGAATGTTCATCTTGCCGCTCAGTTCCATCAGCAAATCAATATCAATCGGACCGATGACATTGACGAGCGCGATACTTTTCGATTCGGAGACGACAACTGCCAAACCGCTCATCACATCGCCCGTGAACATCGTGTAAACGTCAACTTTTTGATTGTTTCTCTTGCTGCGGACATTGGCGAGCTTTTCCCAGCCGGGCGCGTTCAGCTGCGAACGGATTTCGTCAATGTCGGCGATGTTATATTCGTTTTCGTTCTCGAAGTTAAAAACGCGGACGTAGATTCCTTTCAAATCCTTGATCGCCTGACCGACTTTTTGCGCGTCCGCGTCTTTCGATTTCATCATCACGCGCCGCGCCAGATCGAGCAGTTTGCCTTCGATATTGACTTCGACGACATCGCGGGCCTTTGTTTCAAGACCGTTCAGCTTTTCAAAATGAAGCCGTGCATCTTGTGCATTGACGGCGATTGCCGAAAATACACAGAGCGCGAGAAAAACGATTTTCAATAAATAATTGCTCAGTGATTTCATAAATAATTTCTCCAAAAAATTCTATTTTGCCGTTTTGAGAACGGCGGTTTTATCTTCAATTCCTTCAACTTTGTCCTTGACCAGCTTCAAACTGGAACTCGTAATCGAAAGCGCGAGCATCAGCTGGTCGTAAGCGTATTTCTCTTCGGCGGTCAGTGTGGCGGCCGGTTCTCTGGCTTTTATGTTTCGCCCAACCGCTTTGTTCGGGCGAAACGTCGGCGCGACCGGTTGGCGTATTTTGACGGCATTCGATTTGCTCAAACGCTTCGAATTTTCGACTGCTTTAACGGGATTGACTTCGGGATTTGGATTGACAACTTTGTTTTCGCTTTTCGGCGCGTTGGTTTCCGCGACGCTTTGGGCGACGGGAATTTTATTATTCGCAATCTGAAACCAGACGGCGAAGAAAATGACGGTGACCGTTGCGAAAGCCGTCAATGCGAAACCGAACTGAAAGAATCGGCGCGGTTTTTCTTTCTCGACGAAAAACACTTTCGCCGGCCAAGCGGGCGGCGCAGTTTCCGTATAGCGAAATGCTTTCAGCGCGTTTTCGAGCCGCTCGATTTCCGCGTCTTCGCCTGTTTTGTCCCACAGATAATCTTCTTTCATTACTGACTCCTAGATGCCGAGTTTAGCGCGCAATAATTTCATTCCGCGATGCAAATTAACTCTCACCGATTCGGGCGTTAATCCTGTCTGCCCGGCGATTTCCGCGCCGCTCATTCCTTCGACGAGCCGTAAAACAAGTGTTTCGCGGTAAGCGTCGGGCAAACTGCGGATTGCCGCTAAAATTTCCCGCGCTTCCGCACAAGGATTTTCTTTCCCGCGCAAGTCTTCCGAAAGCTCTTCGGTCGGTCGCGTCCGGCGGTAAAATTCGGCGGCGTGGTTGCGGGCAATCATCGCGAGCCACGCGCCGACCGCCGATTTTTCGCGCAAAGTGTTTAAATTCCGATAAGCCGAGAGGAAAACTTCCTGCACAATATCGGCGACCTCATCACGCGGCACCCGCGCCAGAATAATGCCGTGAACCATCGCGGCGAACATTTTATAAAGTTCGGCGAAGGCTTCGGCATCGCCCGTCGCCGCTCGCGCGGCAATCTGTGCCTGCGCCGACACTTTTTGTGTGGCGGCAGCGGTGGTTTCGCTTTTGGCGAAGAAAAACATATTGCCTGTCATTTCGCGGTCGGACATTTTGTTACAAAAAATTGATGAACGGCGATGAACTATGAATGAAAATGAACGAATCAAACGGATTTCGCCGTTCATCAAAGTATAAAAAAGTATAAATCGGCTTTTAACTCTCTTGCCGGTATTAAAGACGCGCCGTTTGCAAAAAGTGTTAACCAAAAATTTTCACTCTTGTTGAAATTTACGAAAAAGTCAGAGAAAAGTATGAAAGCAAATCAGAAGATATTCAAATTGTTTGGTTATATTATGATAATTTTAACAAATCACGAAGCAGATTGATTACCGAAAACGAAACAAAACTGGTAAAATTGAAGTAACATAATGCAAACAAATTCACTCCCTCGGAAAATATAAAAAGGAGCTTGGCAAAATGAGTAAAATGTTTTACGTTTTGATTCTGGCATTTATCGTGATTGTCATCGGCAACACTATAATCATTGCCCAAACTGATATGAAACCGCCTGTTGCAAAAAAAGAACCGAAAGTATTAAAGATTCACGGCTACGAGATTACCGACAATTACGCGTGGCTGCGTGACCGGAACGAAAAGAAAAATCCCGAAATTCTTGATTATCTAAACGCCGAAAACACTTACACGGAAAGTTTTATGAAGCCGCAGCAGCCGTTTGCGGACAATCTTTACAAGGAAATGATCGGACGCATCAAACAGACTGATTTGAGTGTCCCTTACCGGCTCGGCGATTACTGGTATTTCAACCGCACGGAAGAAGGCAAACAGTATCCGGTTTATCTGCGGAGCAAAACGAAAGACGGCGCGGGCGCCGAAGTGCTGCTCGACCAAAACGCGCTCGCCGAAGGTTTTAAATATTTCGCGATCGGTAATTTCGATGTTTCGGACGACGGCAATATGTTGGCGTTTTCGACCGATACGACCGGCTACCGGCAATACACTTTGCAGATCAAAGATTTGCGAACCGGCAAAATTTTGCCTGATAAAATCGAGCGCGCAACCTCAACCGAATGGTCGAACGACGGCAAATATTTGTTTGTCGTGCAGGAAGATGCGGTCTCGAAGCGTTCCGATAAATTCTGGCGGCACGCGGTCGGTTCTGATAAAAATGATTTATTGTTTGAAGAAAAAGACGTGCTTTTTAACATCGGTGTCGGGCGTTCACGCGATAAAAAGATGCTGATTTTAGCTTCAAATGCCAAGACGATGCGCGAAGACCGCTATCTTGCCGCCGATAATCCGATGGGCGAATGGCGGGTGATCAGCCCGCGCCGCGAAGGTCACGAATATTCCGCCGATTTTGACAACGGCGAATTTTACATCGTAACCAATAAAGACGCGGAAAATTTCAAAATTGTTCGTGCGCCGCTCAGTGATCCGTCGGAAAAGAATTGGACGGATTTTGTTCCGCACAATCCGGCGATAAAGGTTGACGGCATTGATTTTTTCAAGGATTACGCTGTCGTGTCGGAAGTCGAAAACGGTTTGGAGTATCTCAAGGTAATGGATCTGAAAACGCGCCGTGCGGCGACTCGTATTGCCACGCCCGAAGACGTTTACACGATGGGAATGTCAACCAATCCCGAATTTGATTCGCCGATTATCCGTTACAATTACGCTTCGATGATTACGCCGAATTCGACCTACGAATACAATTTCAAGACGGGAAAAAGCGAACTTATCAAACAGCAGGAAATTCCGTCGGGATATGACAAAACGCAGTATGAAACAAAGCGTCTGTGGGCGACGGCGCGCGACGGCGTGAAGGTTCCGATCTCGATTGTCTGGAAAAAGGGAACACCCCTTGACGGTTCGGCGCCGATGCTGCTTTACGCTTACGGTTCTTACGGTTTTTCGACAACGCCGAGTTTTTCGACGGCGCGTTTAAGTCTTTTGGATAGAGGAATGATTTATGCCATCGCGCATATTCGCGGCGGTTCGGAACTTGGCGAAAAATGGCGGCAGGACGGACGGATGTTTAAGAAATTAAATACGTTCTACGATTTTATTGATTCCGCCAAATGGCTCACGGCAAACAAATATACGTCAGCTGACCGGCTCGTCATTCAAGGCGGCAGCGCGGGCGGACTCCTGATGGGCGGCGTGGTCAATATGTCGCCGGAAACTTTTCATTCGGCGATCGTGCAGGTTCCGTTTGTTGACGTGATGAATACGATGCTTGACGCGAGCCTGCCTTTAACGACCGAAGAATGGATCGAATGGGGCAATCCGAACGAGAAGCAGGCGTGGGATTATATGGTTAAATATTCGCCCTACGATAACGTTAAAGCGCAGAATTATCCGAATATGCTTGTCGAAATTTCGCTCAACGACAGTCAAGTTCCTTACTGGGAAGGCGCAAAGTTTACGGCGAAGGTTCGTGAGATGAAAACCGATAAAAATATTGTCTTGCTTAAAACCAATATGGGCGCGGGACACGGCGGATCGAGTGGACGCTATGATCGTTTGAAAGAAATAGCGTTTGAATACGCTTACGCTCTAAGCCAGGTCGGAATCACAAAGTAAAATCTTTCAGC
>JBDTZT010000188.1:0-6683 GCA_040005005.1 Actinomycetota bacterium | reverse complement strand
CAATTGCCACTTTAATCTTTATGTGGCAAGGTTTAATAGATTACAAACTCGGCGCAATGCTCGCCGTGACAATGTTCGTCGGCGCCTACATCGGCGCCCATGTCGTTACCAAACTGAGCGATATTTGGCTCAAACGGATTTTTATTGCCGTGGTTTTGATTTTAGCCGTCAAGACAATCTTAGATTTTGTTTGGAATTAGAAATCTAAAATCCAAAATTAAAATGCTGACATATACACCATCAACCGTTGCACATATCTTAAATGAACTTCGCAAAGTCATTGTCGGACAGGACGAAGTTATCGAACAAATTCTCGTTGCTATTTTTGCGGAGGGACACGCCCTAATCGAAGGCGTTCCCGGCACGGCGAAGACCTTGATCGTCAAAACGCTGGCGCGAATCATCGGCGCACAATTTTCGCGGATTCAGTTCACGCCCGATTTGATGCCTTCAGACATTACCGGAACGAATGTTTTCAATATGCAAACATCGGAATTTTCTCTGCGGCACGGTCCGATTTTTACGGATATTCTGCTCGGCGACGAAATCAACCGGACGCCGCCGAAAACGCAATCCGCCCTGCTCGAAGCGATGGAAGAACGCCAGACGACGATTGACGGCGAACGCTATCAGCTCTCGCCGCTTTTCACCGTGCTGGCGACGGAAAATCCGATTGAATACGAGGGAACTTATCCGCTTCCCGAAGCGCAACTCGATAGATTTTTGCTGAAAATCCTGATTGATTACCCGTCGCCCGAAGCCGAACTCGAAATCGTCGCGCGGTGGGATGCGGGTTTTAATTCGCGCCGTTTGGAACAGATTGACGTTTTGCCGCTCGGCGATGTCGCCGCGATTCAGCATTGCCGCGCTGAGATTCAGGCGATGCGGATGGAAACGGGCGTGCAAAAATACATTGTCGAAGTGATCCGCAAAACGCGCAGTCATCCGACGATTCTCTACGGCGCAAGTCCGCGTGCGTCAGTCGCGCTGCTGCTTTGTTCAAAAGCACTCGCCGCCATTCGCGGACGCGATTTTGTGACGCCGGATGATATTCGCGACGTTGCCGCGCCGGTTCTGCGGCATCGCCTCGCGCTTCGCGCCGAAGCCGAACTCGACGGCGCAACGACCGACGCGGTGATTTCCGACATTATCAAAACCGTCGAAGTTCCGCGATAAATCAGTAAAAATCTTTCACGGACGAAAAAGGGAAATATTTATAAACTTTAGAAGAAAAGTTAAATGACAAATTTTTCGCGCCGTCAATTTTTAAAGTATTTCGGAGCATTTTCTGTCGGTTTCTTAACTGCCCGAAGTGTTTATTCATCTTTGAATTTACCGGAAAATTCTGCGCCGTTCGAGCTTCTCGTCGTCGGCGATTCGCTCATTTTCGGGCAGGGTTTAAGCGAAGAAAACAAATTTTATTTTCTCGTCAAAGAATGGCTGGCAAAAGAATTTTTCGCTGAAAAACGCGCCGTTAATCTCAAAGTCAAGGCTCATTCGGGGGCGACGATTACATTGCACGAAACGGAAGCCGAAGCGTTGCGAAAAGCGAAAAAGCCGGAAAACACCATTTATAATCCCGAAATCAGCGTCGGTTTTCCGAGCATTTGGGCGCAGATTGACGGCGCGAAAAACGAATATGAAAATCCTGAAAAGGTCAATCTCATAATGCTCACAGGCGGCATTGCGGACCTCGAAGTGGCCAATATTCTCGACATTTTCGGCAGTCAGAAAAAATTCCGCGAAGCCGTTCCGAAATACTGCTTTGAGAAAATGTCTGAGCTTTTGGAGCATTCGGCGTGCGCCTTTCCGAACGCGCTGATCGCCGTCATCGGTTATTATCCGATGGTTTCAAAGCGAAGCTCGACGCCCGAAGTTTTTAACGCCGTGCTTGAATTATACGGCTTTCCGCGAATCACCAAACCGCTGCTGAATAGCCTCCTGACCAAACCGATTTTGAAAATGATGCGTCAAAATATTATCAACCGCTCAAAGTTCTGGGCAGAAAATTCGACCGTCGAACTGCAAAAAGCGGTTGACCGCCTCAATTCCAAACTCGGACGGCAACAGGCAATTTTTATCAAATCGCCGATTACCGAGGAAAATTGCTTCGGCACAAAAAACTCTCTGCTTTGGAGAATGGCAAAAAAAGGTCGTTCGGAAGACGCGCTTTATGAAGAAAGATCGGCCGTCTGCCGCCGCGAACTGGCAGATCTGACCAAAAGCAGAGAAGTAAATTATTCGATGCGTTTTTGCGAACTGGCCGGCGTTGGTCATCCGAACATCGAAGGCTCAAAAGCATATGCCGAAGCGATAAAAACACAGCTCAAACCGATTTTTCAAACTTTGATTTGATGATTTTAAATTCTGCGTTCACCTGATTAATGTTTTGAAACTTTCGATATGGCATAATAAAACTCTCTAAATCTTTATGAAATATTGCCCGGTATGCCAACAACCTTACGAAGACGAAACGCTCAATTTTTGTCTGGAAGACGGTTCGCATCTCGTTACGGAAGAATTCATTTCAAATTCGCCGACGCTCGTTTATCAGCCGTCGTTTCACAATCTAATCTCACAGCGAAGTTTTGAAAATCAAATTCCGTCGCTCGCGATTCTGCCTTTTATCAATGTCAGTTCGGATGCCGAAAACGAATATTTCTGCGACGGACTGGCGGAAGAATTGATCAATAGTTTTATGAAGCTCGACAAACTGCGCGTGGCGGCGCGGACTTCCGTTTTTTCGTTCAAAGGCCGGGAAACCGATGTTCGGCATATCGGGCAGGCATTGAACGTCAAAACGGTTTTGGAAGGAAGCGTCCGAAAATCGGGAAATCGTCTGCGAATCACGGTGCAGCTCATCAATGTCGCCGACGGTTATCAGCTTTGGTCGGAGCGGTTTGACCGGCAGCTGGAAGATATTTTCGAGATTCAGGAAGAAATCGCGCTGGCGATCGTTGATGCTCTGAAAGTCAAACTGCTGGGCGATGAAAAAGCCGTTTTGCGAAAGCGATACACGGAAAATGCCGAAGCTTATCAACTTTATCTGAAAGGACGTTTGTGGAACCGGCGCACGGCGGACGGTTTTAAGAGTGCCATCGGCTACTTTAAACAGGCGATCGAACTCGATAATGATTATTCGGTCGCTTATTCGGGTTTGGCGGATTATTATCTTCTTTTGGGATTTTACGAAGTTTTGCCGCCCGGAGAAGCGGGCGAAAAAGCCAAAGCATATGCCGCGAGAGCGGTCGAGCTTGATAATACGCTCGCCGAAACGCATTCTTCCTTCGGTGCGACGCTCGGCGGATTCGATTGGAACTGGGAAACGGCCCGCGAGGAATACGAAAAAGCGATAAAAATCAATCCGAATTATCTTCCGGCACAGCAGTATTATGCGATGAATCTGGTCGTCCAAGGTCGTTTTGAGGCGGTTTTTGAAAGGGCGAAACGCTCGCTCGAGGTTGACCCGCTGCTGCCGGTCATTAATGCCAATTTGGCGTGGTTTTACTATCTTTCGCGCCAGTATGAAAAGGCGGAAGAACAAGCGCGGCTAACTATCGAAATCGAGCCGAATCATTTTTCGGCGCATTGGGTTTTGGGCATTACTTACGGGCAGATGAAAAGATTTGACGAAGCCGTTTCGGTCCTGCAAACGGCTGTCCATCTGAGCACTAATCGTCCGTTTGTCGTTGCCGACCTCGCCCGGATTCTGGCCGGAAACAAGAAAAAAGCAGACGCCCGCCGGATTCTTAAGAAACTTGTTGAAGCATCCAAAGAACATTATATTTCACCGCTCAATTACGCCAAAATTCATCTTGGTTTAGGCGACACGGAAAAGGTTTTTGAATACCTTGAAAAAGGTTTTGAGGAACGCTCCGTGCGTTTGCCGTATCTTTTGGTTGACCCGCAATTTGATAAACTTCGCCCTGATCCGCGATTCAAAAAAATATTGAAAAAAGTCAAAATCAATACTTAAATTTCAGCGCGTAAATTCAATCGTATTGCCGTGCATCCAGCCCGTCGTGCCGTGCTCGCAGGTAATGTGATACCATGGGCTGTTTTCGTTTTCTCGTTCTGCAATGTTCAGACGGTCATCTACCGGTAAAATATCGATTTCCTTTGAGTTGCGGTTCGGCGACGAACGAACGTAGGCGTTCAAAGTTATCACGCGACCGTTAAATTCATCATCGGGCGCGTCGGTGTGTTTTTCGTGTTTCGCACTTACCGTTTTCGGCGTTTCCGTCGGCGAAGTTTTCGTGGTTTGCACGGAATTTACCTGCGAATTTCGATTCGCGGTATTGGCAGTCTGCGCCGATTTGTTTTGATACAAAAATATTCCGAAAAGCACCGCCGCTAAAACCAGACCACCGCCGAGAATTAATCCGATAAACAAAAAAAGCAAATATCTGCCCGTATTTCTGCGCTTTTCAATGACGACCGGCACCACATTGGTTGCTGGCGGAATCTGATAATTGAACGCTTCGGTCGGCGCAAGCGCGGGTGTGTTCGGAATATCAATTGTGATCGGGGCGTGATGAATGACGGTGATTTCTTCCGCGTCGAGCGGCGAAGATTCTGAGGGCAAAACAAAAGTTTCTTCAAGCAGCGGTGTTCCGTCGTTTGTGCAGTAAACGAGAGAGTCTTCAAAAACGCTGTTACATTGCGGACATCTTTTCATATTTATCGGTTTTCCAACATTCTTCGTCGGTTTGCTATAATTATAATTCGCTTTGGCGAAAATAGCATTAATCGTCTGAAAAAGACTAAGGTTTTACGAAAATGAAAATAGCAGTAGCAATGAGCGGCGGCGTGGATTCCTCAAGCGCGGCGGCACTTTTAAAGGAACAAGGACACGAGCTCGTCGGATTTACAATGCAATTGTGGAATCAGCGGCGCGGAATTTCGGTTGACGAAAACGGCGATCCGCTGCCTTCACGCTGTTGTTCGCTCGACGATGTTTACGATGCGCGGCGCGTCGCCGAAGGCTTGGGCTTTCCGTTTTATGTTTTAAATCTTGAAAAAGAATTTGAAGAATCGGTTGTCAAACCGTTTGTCGAAGATTATTTGAACGGCGAAACGCCGATTCCGTGCGTCGCGTGTAATTCGCGTTTGAAATTCGCTTCGCTTGATAAATTGGCACAAAGTTTGGGTTGCGACAAAGTGGCAACCGGACATTATGCGCGCGTCGAATACGATGAAAACGCGAATCGTTACCGGCTGTTTCGCGGTCGTAATCACTGGAAAGACCAGAGCTATTTTCTTTGGGAATTGACGCAGGACCAACTTTCGCGTTCCTATTTTCCGCTTGGCGAAATGCTCAAATCGGAAGTCCGCGACATTGCGCGGGATGCCAATTTGTATGTCGCCGAAAAACAGGAATCGCAGGAAATCTGCTTTGTTCCCGACGGAAACTATTCGGGTTTTATTGATAGATATTTGGAACACGAAAACCGCACCGACGAATTGCCGAAAGCGGGCGAGATCGTCAACCGCGACGGCGAAAAGATCGGCGAACACACCGGCATTCACCGCTACACGATCGGGCAGCGGCGCGGTCTTGGCATTGCGCACGAAAAACCGCTTTACGTCATCCAGATCGAACGCGCCCGTAACCAAATCATCGCGGGCGAAAAAGAAGAACTCGAGTGTCTTGAATTTACGGCAAAAGGCGTTAATTGGGTGGCGTTCGACGCGCCCGACGAACCGGTCCGCGCTTCCGTCAAGGTGCGTTACCGCCACGAACCGGCCCCGGCGACCGTTTACGCTTTGCCCGAAAACCGTGCGCGAATCGTTTTCGACGAACCGCAGCGCGCCATCACGCCCGGCCAAGCGACGATTTTCTACCACGGCGAGGAAGTTGTCGGCGGCGGTTGGATTGTAAAAAATTACTAAACTTATAAAAGGAAAAATATAATGGCACAAGCAAAAAAGAGATTAAGCAAAACCGCCAAAGCGGCACTGAAGATTTTAGAAGATTCAAAACTTCTCGCAAACAACAAGGCAAATGCCGACTCAAAAGCCGACCAAACTTTTAAGCCGACTGATGCTTCGATCAAACCAACCGTCGCGAATAAAAAGCGACCGAACAAAAAACGCGGTTAAAATAATCGAAATAATAAAGCGGAAAATTGTCGCCAATTAATTCAAGAAACGGTATTTTACTGTGAAAGGTGAAAGATATGAAAAGCAAAAAACTCATCGCGCTGGCTTTCGTATTGGCGGGCGTTTTATTTTTTAACGCAAATCTTCACGCGCAAAAATTAATCAGCGGCGGAAAACCCAAGAAATCCGAAGTTGAAGGTTTTGATAAAGCAGATTGTGCCAATCTTCCGAATAAATTTCGCGTTTGTAAAGTTTTTGACGAAGCCGCGTGGAAAGCCGACTTTGTTATTCAAAAAGAAAAGAAAACTTTATATAAATTTGACGCGCCCGATTATGCCGGAATCAATGGCGATGATTTTTGGGCATATTACGGTGATTTGGATAAAAACGGTTCGCCGGACATAATAGTTTCCGCTTTAGCAAACATAACAAATGGATTGGGTGTAAAGACTTATGACATTAATATTTTCCGTGATCCGGTAAAAAACGGTTTTCAAAAGCCGTTTACTTTTCCAATCGAAGAATTCGGCGAAAAGGGAAATTTCATTTTCGATACCAAAAAAAAAGAAACACAAATTCTG
>JBDTZT010000187.1:0-6683 GCA_040005005.1 Actinomycetota bacterium | reverse complement strand
CATCATAGTTTTGTGATCTTGAAACGTATGACCAAACAAAAAATTTTACTTTCTGTCGCGGCGATTATTTTGGGGCTTTTTACCTTGCCGGCGTGTCAGACAAAATCCGGAGGTCGTGATGAAACAGGTATCGTCAGCGCGGCAACGCCGACGCCGACGCCAATTCGGACGAAATCAACAAATGACGAACCAATCACGATTGCTGCGGTGGGCGATATTATGCTCGGCTCGACTTCGATTTACGATACGTTTTTGCCGCCTAATGACGGCGCAGATATTTTGAAGGAAATGACGCCGGTTCTTTCAAAAGCCGACATCACTTTCGGCAATCTCGAAGGTCCGCTGCTCGAAGGCGGAAAAACCGAGAAATGTGCGCCGAACGCGACCCGTTGTTTTGCCTTCCGCGTCCCGACGCGCTACGGAAAATACTTAAAAGACGCCGGTTTCGACATTTTGAGTCTGGCAAATAATCACGCCGGCGATTTCGGCGATTACGGCCGGCAAAGCACACGCAAAACGCTCGACGCGCTCGGCATCAAATACGCCGGAAGCGATAAAGCGCAGTTTGCGATTGCCGTTCTTGAAGCGAAAGGCAAACGCATTGCGTTCATCGGTTTCGCGCATAACAACATCGTGCCGAACGTCAACGATTTGGCGTTTGCCAGGCAATTAGTCGAACAGGCCAAGAAAAAAGCCGATTTGGTCGTTGTTTCATTTCACGGCGGCGCGGAAGGATTAGATCAACAACACGTTCCGAACCAGACGGAAATTTTCGGCGGCGAAGCGCGCGGCAACTTACCGCTTTTTGCTCATACGGTGATTGATGCGGGCGCGGATTTGGTGATTGGTCACGGACCGCACGTGATGCGCGGAATGGAAATTTACAAAGACCATCTGATTTGCTACTCGATGGGCAATTTTGCGACCTACGGAATGTTTACGCTGAAAGCCGAAACTGCGCTGACCGCGATTTTTGAGATAAAAATCGCGGCTGACGGCAAATTTGTCGGCGGCAAACTTTACGCCGGAAAACAGCCCGGAAAAGGCGGACCTGTTTGGGATTCGACCGGCGAGGGAATCCGCAAAGTGCGTGAGCTTTCAATCGCCGATTTCGGCACCAACGCGCCAAAAATTGCCGATGACGGAACTTTTACAAAATAAAAACTAAATTAAAAATTTGCGCTTCGCAAGATTTCGATAAACTGCGGGTCGTTGCGAACACTCTCGAAATTTCCGCTGACCGCCAGCGTGTGAACAAAATTATCATGTTCGGCGACAGCTTTTCGTAAATAGTTGAAAGCCTTTTCGCGCTCGTTCAAAGAATTATGAATAATTGCGAAATAATACGGCGAAACATACTTTTCCTTTGCCATTTGATAAAGTTCGTCTAAAACTTTGCGGGCTTCGGCATCGCGTCCTGTCATTGCCAGCAGACACGCTAAATCGGCTTTGAAAAATGTGCCGGACGAGGCATTAACGGCTTTTCGGTAAATTTCAAACGATTCTTCAAATCTTCCCAATTTGAACAGAGCGCGGGCTTTGTAGTGAATCGCAAGGGAAAATCCGCCGTCCATTTCCAAAACCTTGTCGGTTACTTCCAAAACCTTTTCAAATTGACCCGAAATTAAATATGGCAAAGCAGGTGCGGTATTGGTCGAAAGCGACGTCGGGTCGAGTTCGATAGCTTTTTGCATCTGAACTAAACTCTCATCAGTTCGCTTGTGAAAAGCCAGAAACTCGCCGTACCATTGCCGCGCCGTCGGGTAATTCGGATTCAATTCGATGGCGCGAAGATACGATTTTTCCGCTCCGTCCCAATCAAAATCATATTGCGCTTTAACCAAACCGAGCGCGGTCTGTGCTTCGGCGAGTTCATCGTTAATTTCGAGTGCGCGAGTTGCCGCTAGGCGGGCTTTCGGAAAAGATTCGCGGTCAACATTGACCGCATAAAAATTGTAGATCACATACGTTTCGGCAAGTCCGCTGTAACCTTCGGCAAAATTCGGGTCGAGTTTGACGGCGCGGTTGAAATGCTCAATTGCTTTTTCTAAATCGCCTGCTGTGCGTTTGTTCCAAAAAAATCGTCCGAGCAAATATTCCTGATAAGCCTCGGCGTTTTCCGTTCCGCGCCGATTGAATTTTTCACGCTCGTTTTCATCTAATTGCACGGAGAGAGATTTAACAACCTTTTGACTGATCGAATCCTGCACGGCGAAAAAGTTTGTAAAATCATCATCGAAAGTTTCCGTCCAAATCGTCGCGTTGTCCGCTGTCCGAATGAGTTGAACGCTGACGCGAACACGTTCGCCGACGTGCTGGATCCGACCGTCCAAAACGGCATCAACCTGAAGTTCGCGCCCGATTTTGCTTACATCTTCGCGGCTGTCTGCATATTTCATGACCGTCCGCGTCGGGCGCACGGTGATTTGTTTGAGATTGCTGAATCTATTTGCCAGTGCTTCCGCCAGGCTGACGCCCAGATATTTATCCGGCTGCTCGGCGCTCAAATCTTCAAACGGCAAAACGGCGATTGTTTTAATTTCGCGCACCGTCGCTGGTTTCGCCGCCGGATAAAATTTGTAAATTCCGAACGCCAAAAGCAAAACAAGCGGTGCCGCAGCCAGCCAAAATAACTTGGACTTTAGATTTTCGGCTTTGGAGCTTGGAACTTGGAACTTGAGACCTGGAGCTTGAGATGAATGAGTATTCGAGAAAAAACTTTCTTCCAAAATCTCGTCGTCCGCCTTTATTTCTCTAACCGGCGCGATAAATTGATAACCGCGATTTGGCGCAGTCAAGATAAAACGCGGCTTTTTGGTGTTTTCGCCGAGAGTTTTTCGCAAAACGAAAATCGTCTGCGAAAGATTCGATTCTTCGATAAACGAATTTTCCCAAACCGCGTCGAGCAATTCATCTTTCGACAAAATTCGTCCGGCATTTTGAACTAAAAAAAGCAAAAGTTCGACGGCTTTCGGGGTCAGCGGCACATGTTCGCCGCCGCCGCGTCGGAAAAGCCGATGACTTTTCGCCTCAAGCCGAAATCCTTCAAACTCATAAACCTTTAATTCCGAAAGCTCAATCATAATTTTGAGAACTTTTGATTACAGTTTTGAAGATTTTTCAAGGCAGGTCAAGTTAAATTCACCTCGAACATAAATTATTTTCAAAATTCGAGGTGAAAGAAATGAAGCGAATCAGGACGAAATTTAACATTTTTACAAAAATTGGTTTTACGGCTACAGCAATGATTTTTGCTTTAATTGCCGCAGGTTTATGGCAGCGTTCGGAAAAATCCGTTTCTGCCGAAGAAACGCCGCCTAAAATTCAGTTGGCGCGTTGGAATGAACAACCGCAGAGTTTCAGTGCCCGGCGCGGCAATCCTTGGATTAATGTGTTGGACGGCAAAGAGATTTTGACCGATTTTGTAGGTGCAACGGAATTTCAAGCAAGTTTTGAGAATAAGGAGAATCGTCCGCTTTCCTTGACCACGGCGGATTTTGACGAAGACGGAATGCCCGACATTGTGACCGGTTATTAAAATGAATAAAGCAGCGCGGCATCGTTTATGCGCGGCAATGTTGACGCGGTTTATCCGAACAGTCCCGAAGCTAAAGAGCGCAAAGCACGCGGCGAATTTACCGATGCGTCTTTCCTCGGTCCGACGCAATTGTTCGTATTGCCGGTTACGCCCGATTTTTTAGCGGCGGGCGATTTTGACGCGGACGGACATTCAGAAGCTTCATAGAAACAGAGGACGCGGATTATTTCGCGTCCTCTTTATTTTTTTCGATTTGTTTTATCAATCGGGTCGCGTGATTGCGGGCAATCAGCGGAATTCGTTCGTCGTTCTCTAATTCCTTCAAAAACGGAACCAACTGCAAAGCGTCGGAAATTTCATTGCGCCTCATATATGAATCAAGCATATCCATTACTTTCGGCGATTCAAGCGGCTGGTTTTCACGCGCGACGTTCATATCAAACAACCAAATACATTGATTGCTGATTTTGCGGTATTCATCGGCCAGCGCTTTCGCGTCTTTATTCTCCGTAAAGTTGAATTTCGTTTCGCGCATCCGACCGTCTTTTTTGATGCGTATTTTGATGTTGCCGAGATGCGAATAATCTTTTTCGTATTGGTAATTTTCCGTCGAATCGAAAAAATTCAGCGCCGTTAATGCCGCATTAATTCTTTTAATTGCGGCGGGCGAAACCTCAAGCGGATCGGTAATCATCTCGTCGGAAATACTTTTCATAAACGAAATTTTGCCTTTGCCGTTTTCGTCGTGTTCGATGAGAATTTTTGAAACGGTAAAAGCCGGCTGCGAAAACTCATAAAAATAATTCGGTTCTTCTTTTATCACGGCCGAATCATTATTTGAAGAATTTCCGCTCGTCGGACGCTCATTTTTCTTCGTCGGAGTTTTCGTCGGTTCGATTTCAGCCATTTGCGGCGGTGTAATTTGCGCTGTCGGCGTGGCCGTCGGCTTGACGTTCTTTTTGACCGCCTTTTTCGTCTGGGCAAAAAACGAGATTGCCAAACCCGAAATCATTACTGAAATTAAAACTGCAAATATAAATTTCTTCATAAAACTATTCAAATCTGACGGAAACCACTTTTGAAACTCCGGCTTCCTGCATCGTTACGCCGTAAAGCGCCCGCGCCGCTTCCATCGTGCGTTTGTTGTGCGTGATGACAATAAACTGCGTGTTTTCCGCCATTTCCGCGATTTTGTTAACAAATCTTCCGACATTTGCATCGTCGAGCGGTGCGTCAACTTCGTCCAACAGACAAAACGGCGACGGACGATAGCGGAAAATCGCCATCACGAGCGCAATCGCCGTCATTGCTTTTTCGCCGCCCGAAAGAAGCAAAATATTCTGCAAACGCTTACCCGGCGGCTGTGCGATGACTTCGATTCCGGCTTCCAAGATGTCTTCGGCTTCGAGCAAGGTCATTTCGCCGCGTCCGCCGCCGAAAAGCTCCCGGAAAAACTCGACAAAGTTTGTGTTGATCGCTTCAAACGCTTCTTTGAAACGCTGACGCGAACGCTCTTTTATCTCGCGCAAGGCTTCTTCCGCCGCCGCGATGCTGTCAATAATGTCTTGCCGTTGCGAAGTCAAAAACAAAAGCCTTTCGTCGGCTTCCGCCAATTCTTCGAGCGCGAGCATATTTATCGCGCCGAAATTTTCGAGTTTGTCGCGCAGGTCGGCCGATGTTTCACGCGCCGTTTCCAAATCAAAATCTTTCGGTATCTCTGCCGTTTTAACCAATTCGACGAGCGACAGATTCAATTCGTGCGAACAATTTTCATTCACGCTGCGGAGTTTCGTCATCGCTTCCGTCTGCCTGATTTCCAGCGCGGCGCGTTCGTTTCGCGCTTCCGCCGAATTTTTGTTTAATCCGGCAAGTTCCGAACTCATTGCATCCGCCGTTTCACGCGCATTTTTAAGATGCGCGGTTGCCGTGATAAGTTCGTTTTGCTCAGATTCTTGGTCACTTTCGGCAAGCAAGATTTTCTCCTCGATCTCCGCGATTGATGCAGCTATTGCCTTTTGGCTGCCTTCGGTTTCGAGAATTTCCAGAGTTTGCCGCGCCCTTCGTGAATCCAATTCTTTAAGTTCATTTTCGACGCGCCGCAGAGCGTTTTGCGCCGCCCGCCGGCGTTCTTCGCTCGTTGCCGCGAGAGTTCTTTTCTCGTTCAAAACGGTATTTTCGGCTTCGGTTGTCGCTCGTGCTTCGTTTAATTCGTTTGAAATTTCCGCCAATTTTTCTGAGGTTGCGACACGTGCTTTTTCGGCTTTTTCGGCATTGATTCGCGCTTCTTTTTGTTTGGTTTGAATTTCGCCGAGTTCCGCGTCAATCTGCGTTATTTCTTCGGCGACGACCTTTTTATGGCGTTCGGCGCGTTCGGTCTCCGCCCGCGCCGATTTTTCCTGAATTTCGAGTCCCAGCAAATCGCGTTCGACTTGCACGATAAAAGATTGCAAATCAACAATTTGCCCTTCTTTTTCGGCCAAATCCGCCCGCGCTTTTTCGGTTTCTTTTTCGGCTTTTTCAGTTTCTTTTGTGAATTGTATGACGGCCGTTTCGAGTTCGCTTAATTCACGTTTGAAAGCCAAAAGCGACGAGTTTTTTTCATTCGCATTCGCCTTTCCGCTGACAAAAAGTTTTCCGCCGAAAACAAAATCGCCTTCTGAATCAATCAGATTTTCATTGGATTTAGTATTTGTTTCGCCTGAATTTTCGATAAATTCCAAAGACATTTCACGCGGAAAAACTTCCGTTAAAACTTCGGCAAAAGCATCTGAAACGCCGATGAGATTTGCGATTTGCATTCGTTGGTCGTTGGTCTTTGGTTGGTAATTTGTAATTTGAGATTCAGTCGCGGTGTTCAGCCCGGTCGCTACCGCGCGCTGCTCAGACTTTGTGTTAAAAATCAAAACTGCAATTCGTCCGAGATTATTTTCCTTTAAATATTGAACGGTTTTTCGCGCATCTTCTTCCGATTCAACTAAAACCGTCTGTAAATAAGCGCCGAAAAGATTTTCGACCGCTTTTTCCGCCTTTTCTTCGACGGTAAATTTATCAGCCAAAGTGCCTGAGAATTTCACGCCGATTTTTGTTTGGTCAGAAAAAAGTTTTTGCACCGTCGTCCTTTTTATATTACGTCGCATTCGACAAA
>JBDTZT010000003.1:0-22394 GCA_040005005.1 Actinomycetota bacterium | reverse complement strand
TAAAAGGTCGTCGTTTTGCCCGCCCCGTTCGCGCCCAAAAGTCCGACGATCTCGCCTTGTTTGACCGCCAGACTGACATTATCAACGACGCGCCGCCGACCATATGATTTTTGCAGATGAAAAGCCGACAAAGCATCGGCAAGCACATTTTCGTGTTTGCCGTTTGAACTTTGAGAATCGTTTTTGCTGAAAAATCCTAACATTTTTATTCGTTTTTCTTAACTTTATAAACCGTCCGGGTTCTGCCGGTATTATTTTGTTCTGTTTTTGAATCGCTGATTACGCGATTTTCGCGCATAAAAACTGTCACCTGTGCACCTTGTGAAGAACCGTTTTCAGCATCTTCGATTTTTGCCGGATTGCCTCGTAAAACCGCTACCTCCGTCTCCGCCGTATATTGCGCCCAGTCGCCGAGCGCCCGGCGATTGGGCTGCGTTATGACAACATTATTTTCGGCAACTGTTTGCGACATCTCGTTTTTCTCGTTCATATAGATATTCGCTACGCCCGCCGTGATTCTGTCTGTGCCTTGCCGGATATCAACATTTCCCTCGTAGCGAAGCAGCCGAGTTTCACGATTGTAAAACAATTTTTGCGATGAAGCATAAACTGGAACGCTCGATTCTTTACCCTTTTCCTTCTTTTTCGCGTCATACAAAACGCTTTGCACCGAGCCTTCGGCGGAAAGCTGTCCTTCTTTTTGTTTAAGCAACAACTTTTCAGAACGAATATAATTATTTTCCTGCCAAGCTCGCGCATTTCCCGTGTAAAGTCCGGTTTCTTCCGTGTGGTTAAATTCGGCATTTGCCGCCGTCACAAAAACCGGTTTATTTGTCTCGCTAAACGGAGTCGCGCCGTTGGTCTGTTTTTGACTGTAATAGGTCGTACTGACATTTCCGCGCAAAAACGATTTGTTTGACTTTGTGTCCCAGTCAATTTCGTCGGCTTTTGCCCGGGCGCGAGAATCCCAAACAGTCGGTTCACCGCGCAGGCGAACGACTTCATCGCTCGCCGTGAAATTTATTTGATTGGCAATGGCGCTGCGGTCAAGTTCGGAAAATTTTGTATTCCCAACCGCGTCAAACTGCTGAATATCTTGCGTTTGCTGATTAAATTGGGCATTTAATTTGTCTGCAATTAAAGTCTGCGTTCCGCGATTTTCACCCGGCAAAGTCGGCACGCGGACAGTTTTTGTCTTCGTTTGCGCAAGACAAAGTTTCGCGTTGTTGCCGGTTGGAAAAAATTCGCAATCAAAACGCGGCGCGTTGACCGTTGTTTTGTAATTGGCGGCTGAATTTTGCAACGGTTCGATGTAAAGTTCGGCATTGCCGACCGCCTCCGCCCGCGTCAGATCTTTCCCGTTCTGGTTGAAAAAAGTTTTTACTGAATCAGCCGTCAATTTTTTATTTGCCGCATCCGCCCGATTATTCGGCGCCGTTAAATTAATTGTCGTGCGTCCGTCGGTTTGCATTTGTTCCAAAAGACCTTCGCCGCGAAAATTCAGATGAATCGCGTTTGGCACGGAAAGCGAAACCTTTGAATAATCCGCGGCTTGCGTCGGGGTCAAAACCGTATTGCTGTTGCCAATCGCATTGGCTGTCTGCAATTGTTGATTTTCGTTAAAAGCCGCATTCAATTCATTGGCGGAAACTTCGGTCGTGCGGTCAGGCAAGGTTTGTTTCAAATACGAACTTCCTTTCGAGTTGGCGTATTTGATCTTCTTGTTCGGGAAAAGTTCGACCGTCAGATTATCGCCTTTCAAATACTCTTTTCCGTTATCAATTTCGGCGTTTCCGGAAAGAAAAATCTTGCCGTTTGTTTGTTCATAGACCGCTTCAGAAGATTTAATATTGGTCGGCGATGCGTCTTCAACCGTAATAATATGAACGCCGTTTTTCAGTTCAAAACGGTCTGCATCTTTTTCGTAAATTGCATAACCTGAATTTATTTTCGTCGGCTTGGCATCATTGGTCGTCGTTTCAATTTCGACATTATCAAATAATTCCACCCGTTTTAATTCCTTATCAATTTTCGCCGTCGCTTTATCAGCTTTGGTGCGTGTCCATTTCGTATTTGCGGTCGTCGGTTTTTGATAAACGTCAACATTGCCGTTTAGATCAATCTGTTTGATTTCCTTGTTCGCAAAAATTGCCGTCGCCCGGTTTGATTTAATATCGGTCGGCTGCGACATTTCCGGATTTTGACCATTCGGAATAATATTGATAAAAACGTTGTCTTTTAACTCGATTTTTTCCGCGATTTGGTCAACCAGCGCGTAATTTGCCGTAATGTGTGCGCTTTGGATATTACTTTTGGCGAGTTCGTCCGTTGGATTTAAGGCAAACGCATTAATTTCAACATCTTTCAATAATTCAAGCTGTTTTTCCTTGATCTTGACCAGCGCACCGAATGATTTGCCCTTAATGTTTTCGCGTTCAAATTCAATCAATTCCTCGGCTTCCGCTGTTTCGGTTTCTTTATTGTAAGAAATTTGCGCGGTTTTAACCTTCAAAGCGTCGCGCGTTTCGATATTTACGCTTCCCGAAAAAAAGGCATTAAAATTTTTGTTTTCAGCCGGAATGTAAACCGCTTTATTTGCCGTAATTTTATCAAAACTTTCTCCTTTTTCGTCAAAAACCTTTAACAAGACATTTTCAAGTTCCTGATGATTATCGGCAAACGTCGTCGCTTTGTCGGCTTTGATATAGAATTTTTTGACATCGCCGTCAGTTTCGGTTCGCTCGTAACCCTTAACCTCGGCGACAACATCTCGGGAAAGTTCGGTCGGAAAGCCTTTCATCCGAAATTCCTCTCTGTTTCGGGCGCGGTAAAACCCGATTCCGATTGCCAGAATCGTCAAACACAAGGCAGCAATCGCCCCGACGCGAAAATACATCGGCAGATTTGCGCGTTTCTGCAATTGTTGAATATTCCGGCGTTTTGCGTCTGACACAAGCATTACAATTTGATGTTTTCGGCAAGTTTCGACTTTTTAATTTTCCCCGTGTGTGTATAAAAAGCTACTTTTGCATATTCATCAACAATCCAAACCTCTAACGCGCCTTTTTCTAAATAAAGACGGGTTTTTTCTTCCATTTCGGCTTTACTATTGGCTGGCGATTTTACCTCAACGCAAATTTCAGGTGCTTTCGGATACGGAGTTCTCTCACCAAATTCAGCGAAAAATGTATCGGAAAGCCAAGCGACTTCGGCAACTCTCACGCCTTCACTTGTTAAAATTGAACATTCCGTGACAATTATTCCTTTTCCAATTTTTTCTTTAATTTCACTTCCGACCTTGAATTGCAAAATACCGTGCCGATTTGAAGCGGGACTCATCAAAATCTGGCCGAATTTGTTAAGTTCGACCTTATACGGAACATCCCGAAAAAACGGATTGTTCATTAATTCCTGCCATTTAACAACCAAATCCATAAATTCCCCTCCTAAACTAATTATCCGTTCTTAAATCTTCCACGACAAGTTGAAGGCGGGTATTTCCCTGCCAAGTATTCGCTTCCGGCGTATAGGCTAATTCGATGCGTGTTTTGGGTTTAAGAGTTTGCTCTGTTGATTTTTCCACACCGTCCCACCAAACCGCTTCAAATTGTTTGCCTTTCGCGTCTTTGAGCTTCAATTTCAGATGCTTTTCCTTCATTACAAAAGGCTCATCCGACAAAATCAAATCTTTGGTCACAAATTTCGGCTTCGGATTACCCGCGCCGTAGGGTTCGAGTTTTTTGAGGTCGGTGACCATATCGAGATTTAAGGATTGCGATGAAACCAGCGCGTCAATTTTGAGTTCGGGAATTAAATCCTCATCTGACAAAATTTCGGCGGCATATTTGTTGAGATTTTCGCGCAAAAGCTCAATATTTTCGCGCTTTATCGTAAAACCGCAAGCCGCCGCGTGTCCGCCAAATTTTTCAAAAAGCTCGGCGCAAGATTCAAGCGCGTCGTGCAAATTGAAATGTTCAATGCTTCGCGCACTTCCGTGACCGATGCCGTTTTCAAGTGAAATCACCAGACTCGGACGATAAATTTTGTCGGTAATCCGCGATGAAGCCAAACCGATTACGCCGCGGTGCCAATTTTCGCCGGCAATCACGGCAATGTGTTTTTGATTCGCGTTGCCGCCGTTTTCGATGTATTCGAGAAGTGCAAGCTGGCTGATTTCAAGTTGGACCTTTTGCCGCTCACGATTGCGGCGATCAAGTATTTCGGCATATTCACGAGCTTTTTCAAACGTTTTTGCCTCAAAAAGTTTGATTACCGTCAAGGCTTCGTCCATTCTTCCCGCCGCGTTGATGCGCGGTGCAATACGAAAACCGATGTCGTAGCTCGACATTTCCGAACGGCAATCGGCAACTTCCATCAGCGCTTTGAGACCGTAATTAGTCGCTTTCGGCAAATCTCGTAAACCCAAAGCGACAATCGCCCTATTTTCGCCCGTCAGTTTCATAATGTCAGCAATCGTCCCGATCGCGACCATTTTCAAAAAGCCTTTGACGAGATTTTCCTTGCCTTTTTCACGCAAAAGCGCGTGTGCAAGTTTGAAGGCGACACCAACTCCGGCAAGATGTTTGTCGGGATATTGACAACCGGTTTGATTTGGATTGACAACCGCGAAAGCGTTCGGATTGCCAAGTTTTTCATCTGACAAATGATGGTCGGTGATGATTAAATCCATTCCGTTTTCGCGCGTCCAATCAGCCGCTTCAAACGCCCGCGAACCGGTGTCAACCGAGATCGCGACCGTGTAGCCTTTTTCTTTCGCTTCCGCTAATTTTTCGATATTTAAGCCGTAACCTTCGGTAAACCGATGAGGCACGTGATAGCCGGTTTTTGCGCCTAAGATTTCCAAAGCCTTCCGCAAAACAACTGTTCCGGTCGTGCCGTCAACATCGTAATCGCCCCAGATCAATATTTTTTCTTCCGATTCGATGGCTTTCAAAATTCGCGCAACCGCATCTTTCATTCCCTTTAAAAGGTTCGGTTCGTGCAAATCGGCATACGACGGATTCAAAAATTTATGAGCTTTCGCCTCGGTTTCGAAGCCGCGGGTAATCAGCAAAGCGGCAATCAAAGGCGAAACTTTCAGGGTTTCTGAAAGTTTTAAAACCTCTTTGCGGTCGTGTTTTTGGATTGTCCAACGCTTCATAAAAATTATTTATCATTGAAAGGTTGCGGCAAAATCTTGATAAATATTCGATGTTAAATGTTCACCAGAGGACTTAGAATGCCTTGCCACAATAATACTAAAATAATCCCGCCGACAATAATACGGTAAATAATAAAAATCGCCGTCGAATTTTTTTTCAAAAAGGCAAGCAAAAACCAAATGGTAAGATATCCGATAACACCCGCGACGAGCGTTCCGATACCAAGGGCGACAAAATCATCGCTCGATAAAAGATTTTTCTGGATTGCTTCTTTTAGTTCCAGGAGTCCGCTTGCCGTCACTGCCGGAATCATCAAAAGAAAAGAAAATCGCGCCGCCGCTTCACGTTTTTGCCCCGCGAAAAGTCCGCCCATAATGGTCGAGCCTGAACGCGACGCACCCGGAATCAGAGCTAAAACCTGGGCGAAGCCAACCGCCAAAGAATCAAGGATTCCAAAATCACGCAGCTCTTTCCGCTGACTTCCGACAAATTCCGCGAAAGCCAGCAAAACAGCAATCGCAATCATCATCGTCGCAATAATCCACAAATTTTTTGTCGCCGGACCTTCGATGTATTTTTTGAAATACAAACCGAGCGTGCCGATTGGAATCGAACCGATAATTATCAGCCAACCGAGCCAGGCTTCTTCCGACAGCCAAATCGGGCGCTTTCCATTTGAGCCGGAAAACCACATTCGCCGCTTTCTGGTTACTAAATTCCAATGGTCGCGAACAAAAGCGACTGAAATACTAAATATATCGGAAGCAAAGTAAACAAGTGCAGCGGCGAGCGTTCCCAGTTGGATAACCGCGATTGTCGCCGTAATTTTTTCGGCATCTCCATGATAAATTTCTGTCCAACGGCTCGCAAAAACGAGATGCGCCGTCGAAGAAATCGGGATGAATTCGGTTAAACCCTGAACGATACCGAGAATAATTGCCTGTAAAATGTCCATTAAAAAATGATTTATTAAGACGGTAAATTTGAAAACCTACTCCAATCTTTGTATCTGTTTTCGATTAATTCGTCAAAGCCGAAAAACTTTAAGCTAAGTTATGTTTGACTGATTTCTAATTGTATCAAAAATTTTGTTGACATTTATTTTGAATCTGAGATTCAATATATCTGTGTTGCTGCTCAATGACACAATTCCCACCAAAATCATCACTGAAAGAAGAAAATAAATGCACCGTAAAGAAAATATGCCTGATCTGGTTTATATCGGTTTACTCGGAATAAATTCTAAAGCCACCGCATATGTTTATTTGGCGATTGCCGCTTTTGTAGGTTTATCAAGTATCTATATGGGTTTTAGTAAGCCGACATATCTTTGGAGCGTATTGATGTTTTTAGCCTCGCTTTGGTATTACTACTGTATGAACTGGGTAGATAACAACTCTAATTGGGATAATTAATTGAACGGGGTTTCATAATAAATTACCGCCGAGTTAACATTAATTACTCCCGGTATTTCGCGCCGCCCGCAATTTTATCATAGAGCCATGCAGGAAAAATTCTGCCGAGTTTGACGAAAACTGCCAATTGCCACGGGAAAGCGGCAAATTTTTTGCGATTTTCGATAGCTTTCAGAAACAGCGGAATTGCGTCTTCGAGTTCCATCACAAAGGGTAATTTATTTTTTCTACCGGCGGTCAGCGGCGTTTTGATAAAACCGGGCTGAATGATCGTGACCGAAACGCCTTGATCCTGAACGTCGAGCCGAACACTTTCAAAAAGCGCGGTCATTCCGGCTTTTGACGCGCAATAAGCCGCTGATTTCGGCAAGCCGCGAATTCCTGCCAAACTCGAAATCGCGACAAGTTGACCGCTTCCGCGTTCCAACATCTGCGACAAAACAGCGTGAACGGAATTAACCGCACCGATTAAATTTATATCAATAACCTCTTTAACCGATACAGGTTGCAAACTTTGCGTTTCCTTGCTTTTTCCGCCGATTCCGGCATTCGCAATCAAAATATCAATCCGTCCGAATTCTTCGCGCAAAGCGTCCGCGCTTTTCCGGACTAATCCGGCGTCAACCACATCACACGCAAAAACCCGGGCTTTTCCGCCGACCGCCTCACATTTTTCGGCGAGTTCACGGAGCATTTCTTCGCGCCGCGCCAGCAAACCTAAAATCGCACCACGCTTGGCGATTTCGATTGCTAAAGCTTCGCCGATTCCGCTTGATGCGCCGGTTAAAAAGACGATTTTATTTTTCCAATAATCAGCCATTGCTTTCGTCCACCAGGTTTAGATTTTTGTTTTCCCTAAGTGCTATTTTGCATAAATCATAAAGTTCATACAAATCTGACCAAATTCCCATTCCGAAATAATTTTTAGCCTTCCAATATTCATCTTCTCGCCACATTGAAGCTAAAGAATTCATCTCTTCGCGGTCAAATGAAGCAATTTTGGTAACAAAATCCTCTCCAAATAGATAAATTTTAGAACTGTCCGCAAGGTGTTTATGAATATCTTTGGGGATGTGTTTTTCATCTTGAAAAAACAATCTGGACAAAGAATAAACAGCTTGAAAATCACTGATTCCGCCAAAATTTTCATATCTTTGCATCAAGGCAAATAAATCTTCAAAATTTTTCAGATTGGTAACTTCGTTACTATTTGCAATAAAATATTCAGCCGGCATTTTCTAACACAATTCCTCAATGTATTCACCCAAAACTTTTAACGCCATTGCCAAATCCTCTTGTTTGACAAGCAAATGATCGCGTGAAAAAGCCGATAGAGCGACAATCGAAATTTCCGCTTCAGCTAAAATCCGCGTAACTTCCGCGAGAAATCCGACGACTGTAAAATCCATCACTAAATCAAACGTTAAAAGCCGGAAATTTCTTTCCGTTTTTGCCTCGCGAATCGCGTAACGAAGCGTTTCAAAATCAATTTCATCAAGCAGCAGCGTCGTTTCAAACTTGTCCTTGAAAATCATAAACGGCGCGGTCATACGCGGCGAAAGTTCGGGATTTCCCAGTAGTTTCAGCCAATCTTCGTGGCGCAGAGAAACAAGCGTGAATGTTTCAGGCGCGATTTCGACACGAGTTTTTTTTAGTAATTCACTAATTTCCAAACCGATTTTAACCTTCCGTAAAACTCAAATTATAAAATTCTTCAAATGGCTCAAATTCTTCAACCTTTAATTCAAAATAAACAGCTTTGACATTATAAAACTCCGTCAATTTGCCATTTTTAAATCCAATTTTTTGTAACACTTTTTGTGATTGGATATTTTCAGGATGCGTCACGGCAGCAATTCTGGAAAGTTTGACTTGTTCAAATCCGAACCGCAAAAGGGCTCTTGCTGCTTCGGTCGCAAAACCTTTTCCCCAATGCATTTTAAAAAATCCGTAATAAATTTCGACGATTTCGGTATTATCGAGATATTGAAATCCGCTGTAACCAATTAAATTTTCCGAGTATTTATCAAAAACGCCGAGTTGTCCAAAGCCCTGTGTTTTCCAACGATACAGACGCCTTGGCAAACTTGCCAACACGTCTTCTTTATCAAGCTTAAAATATGGCGGAAAATGTCTGGTAACATCCCTGTCCGAACTTAATTCATAGACTCTTTCCATCTCATCAGACTTGTAAGTACGCAATAAAAGTCGTTCGGTTTCAATCTGTGGAACCATAATATTCGGGAAAATACGTTAGTTTTAAAATCAGGTGATTATACTCCTAATTGAAGTTATTTCAAAAGTTACTCTCATTAAAAAGAGTCAATTTGCCTACCGATAATTTAAAGTGCTTTGCTGACGCAAACCGAATCTGAGTTTTAAGAGAATTCAATTTATTGAAGTAATCAAGGCAGCTTTTTAAACTTCAACCATAGTCGCCACAATCACCGGTTTGGTGCCGATTTCCCTTTGCAAAAATCTTTTTAAATGAATGCGTAAATTTTCTTGGAACCAGGTTTTATCGGCGATTTCCTCTTTTTTCATGGCGGAAATGGCGGCCACTACGGCTAGTTTTGCTTTGCCGACAAAACCGTTTGTCAAATCAATCCCGGCCACCCCTTGAAACGTAATTTGCGGTTCGCCGGAAAGTTGTTTGGTGATTTTATCAATCTTTACAACAAGCGAAATCGCGCCGCCGTAAGCCAGCTTTTTGCGTTCGCGGATGATATCGTATTCGATTTCTTCGAGCGATTCTTCGTCAATAAAAGTGCGGTTAAGTTCGCGTTTTTCGATCACTCGCGCACCGAGTTCGTCAATCTCCAAAACATCGCCGTTTTCAATCAAAATCACATTTTCGTCAGAATAACCGGCAACGTGATTTTTGACAAATTCTTTATGACGGAACAACATCCGGTATTCGCCGTGAATCGGAACGACATATTTCGGACGCGCCGTTTCGACCATAATTTTTATGTCTTCCTGCGAAGCATGTCCCGAAACGTGAACCAGACGTCGTTTTTCCTCGATAATATTCGCGCCGCGTTTGTAAAGATGTCCGATCAGCCGCGAAATTGCTTTATCGTTGCCCGGAATGATCCGTGCCGAAAGAACCACCGTATCACCTTTTTCGATTTCCATTCCCTTGTAGCTGGAAGTCGCCATATTCCATAGAGCCGCGCGGTTTTCGCCTTGCGAACCGGTGATGATATAAACGATTTCGTCATCACGAATCGAACGTGATGTTCCCAAATCAATAAGCGTTCCGTGCGGAATCTGTAAAAGCCCGAGTTCGATGGCGATTTCGACGTTTTTCTGCATCGAACGTCCGAGCACACAGACCTTCCGGCCGAAGTCGTGCGCTAAATCGAAGATGATCTGCAAACGGTGAATCGAGGACGAAAAAGTCGAAACCAGAATTCTTCCCGAAGTTTGTTCAAAAATTTCCTCAAACGCCGGAATAACGGCTTTTTCCGAAGGTGTTCTGCCTTCGACGGTCGCGTTGGTCGAATCGCCAAGCAATACTAAAACGCCGGCATCACCGTATTTACCGAGAGTTTTCAAATCATATGGATTGCCGATGACGGGCGTATCGTCAATTTTGTAGTCGCCGGTATGAATCACGGTGCCAAGCGGTGTTGTGATGGCAAGCGAAAAACAATCTACCAAAGAGTGTGAGGCATGGATAAATTCGATTTTGAAATTGCCGATTTCCAGGATGTCATTGGGTTTAACGCGGTGAAGCAAAACATCGTCGAGCATTTTATGTTCATCAAGTCGTTTTTCGGTCAAAGCCAATGTAAACCGTGACGCATAAACGGGCAGATTAAATTTCTTGAGAAAATAAGGCAGTGCGCCGATGTGGTCTTCGTGTCCGTGAGTGAGAATTAATGCCGTCAAATTGTCGCGAAATTCGTCCAAAAAATCGAAATTCGGAATCGAAATATCAACGCCGTAAGGCGATTCTTCGGGAAAACCCATTCCCACATCAACGATAATCATCTCATCGTCATAGCGAATTCCCATACAATTCATTCCGAATTCGCCGATTCCGCCAAGCGGAATTATTTCTATTCTTTTCACTATAAAATGCCCTTACCTTGTTGTTAATATCAAATGCGAAAGTATATCACAGTCTGACATTCTGTGCTTTTTTAAGGAATTTTCAACAAAAAAACAAAGTGGGAATGTAAATTGCCAAGAAAGCATTTTTAACGCTTTCTAGAATACTTACATTCCCGCCTTAAAATTAATTGTCGCAAAGTTTTAATTTTGGGCAATAATTTCCAAATCGGCTATTTCGTCATTTATGCTGATTACCTGCGGAGTAAACTCAAATTCCTTGTGAATCGCGGTAATTGTATAAATTTCGCCGACGACAATTCCTTCCAACCGGTAATAGCCGAATGAATTGGTTGTTGCCGTGCGAACTTGTCCGTTTGTATTGGTCAGCGTAATTCTGGCCCGGTAAATTCCGCGTCCGTCAGATGTTAGAACCCGCCCGCTGATCGTCACTGAAGCAGCGGTCGGCGCAGCATTGACCGTATGTGAAACACCTGCCGAAGCGGGGCTTGCATTAAAGTTTGCATCTCCGGTGGTATAAGTAGCGGTCAAAGTTCGGCTGCCGACAGTCGTTAATTGAATGTTGCATTGCCCGGCCGCAACAGTTCCCGTGCAGCTGTTCACGCCATCCGTAACTGTCACATTTCCGGTTGGAGTTCCGGCGCCGGGAGCATTGACAGTCACCGAATAAAAGACCGTGAATGTTTGCTGGGTCGTTGACGAGGTTCTCGATTGACTGGTAATAGTGGTGGTCGTACTCGCTTTAGTAACCGTAATATTGGCAGTTACCGTTCCGTTATCCACGGTTGCCGTTGCGGTTCTCGCACCCGGCGATGTCGCTGTAAATGTTGCCGTTGCGGTGCCGCTTCCCTGAATTGTTGCCTGTGCTCCCGAAATCGTCCCCCCGGTCGCGCCCCAAGTAACCGGCAAACCAATCAAAACATCAAGGTTACTGACAGCGATCGCTGTTCCCGCTGAATTCAGTAAAAACGAAGATGTTAAAGCTGATGTTTGCCCCGTCACCACCGGACTTGTTGCGGCTGAAATCCGAAGCTGGAGCCACGGATTGAAATTAACGGCTCCGGCACTGACGATTCCGACTGTATCGCAAGGCGCGGCACTTGGCCCCGTCGGGCAGCCCCACCAATTGTTGGTTACGTTTGCGGTTCCGCCATCCGTCGCCAAACCTTTGAGCCCGCCGCCTGTATTATTGACAATTCGCGAGAAACTGACATTTAAGACGTTAGCGGTGGTCGAAGTTCCCAGATAGATTGCACTTCCGGTGGTTGTGGCTGAATTGGCAAGCATCGTCGCTTTACTAATCGTTGATGTTGCGCTTGAGTGATTGACAAATAGTCCGCCGCCGAATCTGCCGGATGAATTATTGCTGATCGTCGCTGTCGGATTGACATCAATTCGTTGGGTGGTGTTGATTCCGCCGCCGTCGCTCGGGGCAGAATTGTTAGTTACGGTTGAGCCTGTCAGAAATGAATTTCCGCCCGCACCGCTAGGACCGAAAGCAAAAATTCCACCGCCTTGTCCCTGCCCGCCCGAGCCGTTGACACTGTTATTGTTTATCACGACATTGGTAAACAGATAGGGGGTAGATTGACCGACAAAGGCTCCGCCGCCGACTGGCGAATTGGCTCCGCTACGTCCCGGAATGTTGTTTGCAATAGTCGAATTTGAAACTGTAAACGTCCCCGCCCCGGCTAAAGAATTTGTTGCGGCAATTCCACCGCCGTCGCCGTCAACTGACCGGTTATCGGTCACGATACTTCCTGAAACCGTCAAAGTTCCGGTGCCGCTTCCTTCCCAGTCGAATCCGCCGCCGAAACCGTCGGCGGCAAACGTACTCGGATTGCGTCCGAAACGAACAGTGACACCCGTGATGCTCGTCGCAAAAGCCGAATTAAATAAGGGATTGATCGAAAGAACTTTATCAATTCCGTTGGCGGTGGTCGTGCCGGCTTGCAAAATCGTATTTCCGCTGCCGTTGCCGGTAATCGTCAAACCTTGTGTAATATCCAGATCGCCTTCGGTCGAGGCGTTTTCAACCCCGGCGTTGTCAATCGTTAGTTGATGCGTTCCGCTTGGTGTAAAGGTGATCATATCCGTACCTGCCGCCGCATTTGCCGCCACGACCGCTTCGCGCAAACTGCAATCGCCATTACACGCGCCGTCATTTGTATCGGTCAGTTTTGAAACCGTAAATGTTGCTTCGGGAACAAACATGACGGGTGTCGGTTCGAGCTTGCCGTTTTGCAAAACCGCGATTCCCTGTTGTCCCATAACATTCAAACGAACCGGCAAAGCCGCTGAAACACCCGCCGGAAATGCCAGATTTTCAATCTGCGTTGCGCCCGTAAAGGAAAGTCGGTCCGGCGCGTAATTCGGCTCCTTAAATAAAACCTGGATTTTGTTTTCAGAAGGATTAATCACCAGTAAATCTTCAGTTTCATTGCCTGTGATATATGATTTTCGCAGTAAAGACTGCGAATTTTGCTTGGTGATATTGAAAACGCCGAGATTTTGTTCTTCGGCGATTGTCCAATTGTTTGCGAATGCATTATCAGTATCTGTTGAATTTATAACGACACTTCTTCCGCGTCCATTTTTCGCAAAACTTTTTCTCATTTCGCTGACGGTAAAAGGCCGCGTGTCGAGCGCACCGTTCTGAAGAAAATAAACGCTTCCGTTATCGGCTAAAACGGCAATTTCGGTTTTTGCCAAACGGTCGCGGATGAATTCGCCCGCCGCAAAATCCTGCACCGTAAACGGTAAATCAATCTTTGCCGGAGTTGACACCGATTTGCCGATTTGCGGAATCCGCGACAATTCGCTGCCGCCGAGCAAAAACAAATCCTTATCGGTCGTCAATCCATCAGGAACGGTCAAAATCAATGAATCAATTTGTTTTGAAAGTTGAATCCGCTGCGGTTTCGCCGGATTTAAATCGTCGCTTCCGTCATAAACCAGTGCTTCAAAACCGGCGTCGGTTTTGGTTGCGATGACCAAACCCGTAAAGGCGTTTGAGACGCACAAATTATCGGCCGCAATGGCCGTTACTTCGCCGTCAAGTTTAATTTCCCGTGGTGAACTGAAACTGCCCCGGCCATCCGATTTCAATATATAAATCGAACTGCTTTGGCGCGAACCAATAATCAAGTCAAGCGAAGAATCTTTGTAAAATTTTCCCGACACGATAAAGTCTGGCGCAATCGGGATTTCCAAAACTTTCGCTTGCTTTTCATAAGTAGCCGGAAATTCGCCGTTTTTGATGCGTGCCAAAACTTGTTCGTCGTCTGGCGCAAATGCTTGATTCCAGGCTTTATGCAATGTAATAACGCCGCCGTTTGTTCCCGCGAAACCGCTGATGACATCAGGGTAGCCGTCAAAATTAAAATCGGCTGAAACCAACGTTGTCGGGCGTAAATTTCCGCTTTCAAATTGTCCGATCGCCGATTCCGTGCCGACATATTCGGATTCAATCGCTTTTCCCTGCCGCATTTTAATCCAGGGCGAACTATTTTCTTCGACGTTGACGGCGGCATCAGTTCCCTGCGTAACAAAATAACTTTTAACTGATTTTTGTTGTGGTTCGGCTTTCACCTTAAAATTTTCAAAGATGCCAAAGCTAATCACGACACCTAAAATCAAAACCAAAGCTAAGGTAAATTTTTTTGTAAATTTGCTTGATAAAACTAACTTCATTGATAAAACTCCTTGTAAGTGTATTTTCAGCCAAAAGTTGTTATGGGCTCAAAATTAATCTAATTCCGCGAAGGAAAAATTCCCTGGAGAGCGATGATAAACGAAACCGCCAGATAAGGCTGCCTATTATTATGTGGCTGACTGCCGCCGACAACCGATACGGGTGCCATTTGGACTGTCGGCGCAACATTCGTGAAAATGCCGGTTCGGCCTCTTCCGGCTGAACCAAAAACCTCCCCATTCGGTGAACTGTCGGCGGCTCCGGCGGTTGCCGCATTGACCGTATGGATATGCGTCGCCATTTCTGATTGAGTCAGAGTAACGGATGATGATCCGCCGATTTCACCAAGACTTCTATCCGTTAAACCGGGGCCCTGTCCGGCGCCCATCGGTGCATTGCTCTGTAAATTGGGCAGTCCAAAGTTATTTGTTCCATTGCCGCCGTAAGTTGTCCCGAGTATCGAAAACAATGCCGTGTTCTGTGCAATTGACATGATTTGTCCGTTACAAAGTGCCCACCCGCGCGGCGCGAAATTGCCGCCAAACATTCTGATTTCTGCTATAAAAGGTTCTGACATAATTTTATACTCCTTAATTTCTTGACGGAAATATTCCTTGAAGTGCAATGCAAATGTTGACAACCAGATAGGGCTGCATATTCTCGTGCGGTTGGGAACCACCACCGGTCGCCTGTCCGTTCATCACCCCGTTAGCATTACCTGCGGGCGAATACATCGCCGCACTAGGCGCTGTTAAATAATTGCCGGTTGGCGATCCGCCGCTGACTGCGCCCGTCGAAGCATTGAGAGTATGATTATGAGCCGGAATCTCAGTGGTCAACAAAGTATGCAACTGTTCGCCGCCCGTTTCTCCCTGCACGATCCCTGCGCCCCAGTGAACTGGAGTTTTCCCCTGCAAATTGGGTAGCCCAAAGTTATTTGTTCCATTGCCGCCGTAAGTTGTCCCGAGTATCGAAAACAAAGCCGTATTTTGAGCAATTGACATGAGTTGCCCATTGCATTGGGCCCACCCGCGCGGCGGGAAATTAAAACTAAACATTCTGATTTCTGCAATAAAAGGTTCTGACATCTACTTTTCTCCTGATTATTTAAATTTCTTTAATTCTGCGACGGAAATACTCCCTCAAGTGCAATAACAAAATTGATGCATTGATACGGCATCAAATTGTCGTGCGGTTGACTGCTGCCGGAATTACCAATCATTTGAATGCCCATTACCGTATCCGGCGCGGTTTGAACGTATGGAGTCAAAGTGCTTCCCGCCACTACATTTCCAGTCGGGGCGGTCGCTGTTCCCGTATTTGAATTTGACGAAAGCACATGACCGTGAACCGGCAACTGATTTGAAACTAAGGTAACTGATTCGACGCCCGCCAATTGTCCGATTACGAATCCGCCGCCTTGATGAACGGGAATTCTTCCGCGCAAATCGGGTAAATTAAAAGTGTTCACCCCGTCGCCGCCGTAAGTTGTCCCGATGAGAGTGTATAATGCTGTATTTTGATCAATTGCCTGTGCTTGACCCGCACAAAACGCATAACCGCGGGGCGCAAAATTGCCCGCGAACATTTTGATTTCTCCAATAAAAGGTTGTGCCATAATTCCTCCTAAAAACAGTTAAATTAAAAACAAATGTTTGAGTTGTCAACAATTCTCAACACTTCAAATAAAAATCTACAAATTACTTGAATTTTCGCCCCATCTCCAAATAACATAAATTCCACCATCAGACTCGGGCTGAAAATTCAATCTTTTGAACAAATTCTGCGAACGATTAAAATTTTCAATATAAATTTCCACCGACTTATTTTTTTTTCCCGCTTCTGCCAGAATTTCTTTAATTAATTGAGTTCCGAAAGTTTGCCCGCGATACTCAGCCAAAATGGTCAGGTCAAGAATCTTTATTTCATCTTCAACTTCTGCAACATAGAGTCGTCCAATTGAAATATCATTTAATTTTATGATTTGATAGGAAGCATTCGGGTATTTTGAAAAATAGTGTTGTTGTTGTGCGTGAAATTGATGCAATAGGAAAGTGTGTTTTTCGGCGTTATCCCAAGACACCAGCGCAAGTTCATCCGACCTTGTGGATGAATACAAAGCAATAAGAAATGGCTCATCTTGATGAGCGAGGGACTCTTTCTTTAATTGCATACCAAACTACACGTTGGAAAATTTTGTTTTTATATGAAAAACGTTTTTAGTTTATACCCTCATAAAAATAAAATGCAAGGTTTCCCCGGAAATATTTGCAATTAAAAGTTTTTTAGTTGTACAATTTAATCGGTGTATCCCCACCTTACAATAAAATCCATCCTGTATTTCCTATTTTGGAGCAAATAAAAATAATGAGTTTTTCAAGAAGAGAGTTTTTAAAGCATGGCGGAATTTCGGCCATTGGTATGGGAATCCTATTTTCCAATCCGCAGAAATTAATCGGACAAAGTTTATTCGACAAATCTATCGTTGGCGAAAATTTACTTTATTCACTAACCCCTGAAACTTTTAAAAAATATATTGGTAATGAATTTACTTTCTACACTGAAGAAGCGGCATATCAGGGAACATTGTCCGAAGTAATTGTTCCGACTGCCAAAAAACAAATCGTTTCCGTCAGACGGAAATCGAAAACTTCAACCACGTTTTTTCTAAAGTTCAATGTTCAAACCCCGAATTTGCCGCAAGCAACCTACAAAGTTTACGAAAAATCACTCGGACAATTCGATTTGCTGTTAGTGCCGGGCAACCCGTTTGACGACAAATCCGTTTTAATTGCGACTTTTAATCGAGTTTAACTTTTCAACAAGCGATTAAATACCGCCTGATATGTAAATACTTCATCGTTTTGCCCAATCGGAACGAGAAATATTTCTGCGGACGAAAACTGTTCATTGCTTAAATCATATATTCGCTGTTCCAAAAAATGATCCTTTGAACCGCGAAAGAGCAGCGAAAACATTTCCTGTTGCGGGGTTACTTTTCGGTCGGTAACCTCAAACAATTCGAGTTCGACATTTTCAAATCCGTTGACCGAAAATTTTGTATTGACAAGTTTTTCAAACTCTTCAAAACCTAAGTTTATAAACATTTTGTTTTCTTTCTCAAAATTTACCGGGACATCGAAAAATACAGGTCATCTTCGCCGTCAACGATAAAACCTAATCTTTGATATAGTTTAAATGCCTTCGGATTGGATTTCAAAACCTGTAATGCTAATTTTTTATTTTTTTTGCCGGCCTGCTCAATCAGATTTGTTATCAAAAACGAACCGATTCCTTTTCCTCTGAATTCAGGCAAAACCGCAATATCAATTAATCGCAATTCATTTTCATCGCAAAATGTTAATATTCGCCCGACGCTTTCATTTTCCGACTTGATCACATAGTTTTCGGCATTCGGAAATTGCATTTGATAGCTTTTTTGCTGATAATCCAACTGCATTTTCAAAAACGCTTCCAACTGTTCAGGCAGCCAGCCGAGGATTGCAAACTCATCCATTCGCGTGCTGAAATATACTTTCTCAATAAATTCGCGATCTTCATCAGAAACCAATTTCAAACTTATTTTTGCGCTTTTTAGGTCATTCAATTTTTGTAACCTCTGGCAACTCGTTGAATAAATCTAGCAATAAAATTTCGTTTTGAGCAAATCAAAACGATAATTAATTTTGCACCGCAAAATTGACAATAATATAAAGTTTTTATATCGTGAACATAACAAGTTTTTGAAGGGGAGTAGATTGCCTTTTATGGTCTGATGAAATCGTCAACACGATTTTCCGAAAAGAAAATCCGGTTCATCAGGTAAGTATCGAGACCTTCTGTAATGCAAATTAATTTTGCTTGCAGAAGGTCTTTCCTTTTGCAAGATGAAAAAGGAGATACGCGCAATGGAAGGAATTTTTGAGGCATTATTGCAATTTTTGTTTGAATTCTTACTGGAAATTTTCAGTGAAATTCTCGGTGAAATTTTCAGTGAAATTCTTGGTGAACTACCTTCATTGCTGCGTCACTTAGTATCAAAACTAAATCTTCCGTTTGAAATTTCCTTTTTCGACGAAATTACAAAACTCAATTTATTCGAATAATTTTGGAGGAAATTTTTAATGACTTTATTCCCTTTTGCCGATTATTGGTGGTTTTACGGCGGATTTTTAATTTTTGTTTTGATTATGCTTACCATTGATTTGGGCATTTTCAACCGCCGGGCGCATATTGTTTCGTTCAAGGAAGCGACGCTTTGGAGCATCGTTTGGGTCGCGCTCGCGCTCATTTTCAACTTTATTTTCTATCAATACACAACCGCCAAATTCGGTCCGGAAATTGGTTATCAAACTGCGCTTGAGTTTTTAACCGGCTACGTGCTCGAATATTCGCTTTCGATAGACAATATTTTCGTCTTTGTCTTGGTTTTCAGCTACTTCGGAATTCCCGCAAAATACAAACACCGGGTTTTATTTTACGGCATTTTAGGAGCGTTGTTTTTCCGTGCAATCTTTATCGCGCTCGGTTCGGCGTTGCTGCAGTTTAACTGGATTATTTACATTTTCGGCGGATTTTTGATTTTGACCGGCCTCAAAATGTTTTTCTCAAGCAGTGAAGAGATCGAGCCCGAAAAGAATTTTTTGATTCGAATTTTCAGGAAATTTATGCCGGTGACACACGAAATTGACGGTAAAAGTTTTTTTATTTTGAAAAATGGCATCAGACACGCCACGCCGCTTTTTATCGCGCTTTTATTTTTAGAGGCAAGCGACATAATTTTCGCGGTTGACAGCGTGCCGGCGATTTTTGCGGTGACTGATGAGCCTTTAATTGTCTTTACATCCAATATTTTTGCGATTTTAGGATTGCGTTCGATGTATTTTATGCTGGCTGGCGTTATCAATAAATTTTATCTATTGAAATATGGTTTGGCGATTGTGCTTGTCTTTGTCGGTCTCAAAATGGTTTGGTTAAATCCATTCTACGGCGGACATTTCCCGATTTCGTGGTCGCTTCTGTTTATTTTGGGAACAATTTTACTGTCTGTTTTAGCTTCTTTGATATTTCCCGCAAAAACGGAAATAACCCGCGAAACAAACAATGAAAATTAGCTGCCGAATTTCACTTTTCATTGACGACAAATTTATATTTGCGCCGAGTTTTTTCAATACATTCTGAAGAATTCGGCGCAATTTTCGGATTATCAAAAAAATCCGTTATCATTTCGCGCAAACACGGCGTTGAAAATGCCGGTCCGTGACCGACCCGGGGAATTTCAACGAGAAAACTGTTTTTCAAGTTTTTTGCAACAGATTTCCCCCAGGCGGGCGGCGTGTATGCGTCGTATTCGGCAGTTACGATCATTGTCGGAATGTCGCTTTTGACAGGTTTATTTTCAACCGGTCTTGCCGCCGGAACTTTCCAAACACTGCAAATATCAGGCAGAGCCATTACTTCAAACCCTTGAAGACGCGGGTAAAGAAATGATTGAGCGGTTATTTTCCGAAGATTTTCAAACGGCATTTCTTCACTGCACCAAACCGAATAACGCATTCCCCAAGAATTATTGGAAGGACTTATTTTATCATTTGCGTAACGCTTAAATATTTCGTATTTGCCTGAAAATGTTTGATGAATAACAAGCGGCGCCTCGGTAATTGCATCAGGACTGTTTGACAAAAAATAGTCAATAATCCAAGTTGCAAAGTCGTCGCCATTTAATTTTATTTCGTTTGTTTCACCCGTTTTTTCATCTTTTGCATTTGCGGAAACCGGCTCTTTATTCAATCCGGCGACAATTTCGTAAAATTCATTTTCCAGATTTGGATAGTTTTTCTCACATTCGATGTCGGATTGACAATTTTTGAAAAGCTGAGTCAAAGCGTAAACGAGACCGTCAACGCCCGTCTCATCATAATTTACTTCGGGCGGCAGTGTTGATTCCAAAACGACGCTGCGGATGCCGTTCGGATAATCGCGCATCACGTTGAGCATTAACCGCGAGCTGTAAGATAGTCCCCAGAGATTGATCTTATCGAGTTTCAAAACACGCCGCAGGTCATCAATATCCGCCGCGCTTTCCGCGCTGTTGTAAGCGGATAAATCAATCCCTTGCCCGACCAAACGATCAAAACAAATCTTGGCTGCCCGGAGTTCGTTTGACCGCGCTTGTTTCGCATCAAACTGTTTTTTCGCGCTGTTGATATTAGCTTCATTGACTTCGGGGCATTCGAGCGCGGGTTGAGCATATTTTGTGCCGCGTTGTTCAAAAATAATCATATCGCGGTCTTTCAGCCAGGGTGAAGTCGGGCGGCTTCTGATCATCTTTAATGATGATGAGCCGGGACCGCCGAACGTCCGCAAAATCGGGTCCGGCTGCGGTTTAGGACTTTCGCTTTTCAGTATTATTATCGGTAAACGAATAGTTTTATCTTTTTTCTTGGTGCGATTTTCGCGGACGACCAGATATCCGCATTCAACTTTTTCGCCTTGCGGAATCTGCACGGCGCAATCCGACTTTTCAAAACGCGGAACTGTTTGATTTGTCTGAGCAAAACAAATTGAGGAAAAAGACACGCCGACCCAAAAGCAAAACAGAATATTGAAAAATTTCATTTAATTCTCCGGCAGATAAATTGCGGTTCAATTGATAAACACCTATGAAGCATTTTTTATGACAATTTTTTTTCAGGTCAAAGCCTCTAAAATTTGTTTCCATTCTTCCAAGGTCAATGTTTCGGCGCGGCGTTTTGAATCAATCAGGGATTTATTCAAAAGTTTTTCCGCGTCGCCGATTTTTTCTTTCAGATTTGGCGGCACATTTTTCAGATTGTTCAAAATTGTCTTGCGTTTTTGTGCAAATCCCGCGCTGACGATTTCTCTGAACAGCTTTTGATTTTTTGTTATGACTTCATCACTGGGCTTTGTTTGCAGACGAACTACTGCGCTTCTCACTTTTGGGGCGGGAAGAAAAGCATTTGGCGGAACATCGAAGAGTTTTTCGGTTTCGAGACAGGCTTCGACCAGAACGCTTAAAAAGCCGCGTTCTTTGTTTCCGACTTTGGCGGTTATGCGCTCGACTACTTCGAGCTGAAACATCAAAATCATTTCGCTGAAAACTTCGCGTTGTTCGATCAGCTTTTGCAAAATCGCGGTCGAAATATTATAGGGAAGATTGGCGACAAGTTTGACCGGTTGCCGGTTGCCGATTGCCGATTGCCGATTTATTAATTCGTCAAAATCAATTTTTAGGGCATCTTCTTCGATCAGCCGGAAATTTTCGTAAATTCCAAATTGCTTGCGTAAAACTGCAATCATTTCTCTTTCAAATTCGATCGCTATCACATTTGCACCGCTTTTGATCAGTTTTTCGGTCAGTGCGCCGCGTCCGGCTCCGATTTCCACAATCGTTTCATCTTTTTGCAGGCCTAAGGCCGTAATGATTTTTCCGATGTAATTTTGGTCAACGAGAAAATTCTGTCCGAACGATTTTTTGGCGAAATGCGTGTTGAATTTTTTACTGTTCATTGCTGAAAGTCTAACGCCTTTTTAATAAAGTTTTCAAAAAATGACCCAATTCGCTGAAATTTATTGAAATTTATTGTAAATTATTTTATAAATTGCCTTTCAAAGTTATTTCAACATTCACAGCTATTTTTTCAACAGGCTCCAAAACGCAGGAGAAGGTCTATGTCAAAGTCTTTTTGGAAATTATCTTTTTTACTTTTATTCGTCCTTTTATTTTCCGTCCAAATTTTCGCTGAAGACGATCCGAATCCCGATTCACCGACGCCGATTTTGTTGAGCCAAACAGGATCGTCGCAGATTTTAGCGGTGCGCAGTGCGAATTGGAATGGAGTTTTACCAAATTCATCCCAAACGCTGTTTCGTCCGAGTCCAAAAACGGAAGTAACGCTCTTTGTCACGAATTTGGATTTGATGGAAAACGAGGGTCCCAATGCTTTTCGCGTTTATCTATATCAAAAAAGCGGGAAGATTTTTGAACTGCAAACCGAAGATTTGGTGCAGGCAAATAAAACT
>JBDTZT010000186.1:0-6712 GCA_040005005.1 Actinomycetota bacterium | reverse complement strand
AATTCAGTTCCTGGCATTATCCGACCTTTAACGTCGCCGATATGGCGATCTGTATCGGTGCGGGACTGCTTATTTTGGATATGTTTTTGTCGAAGAAAAGCCAGAAGACAAAATTTAGTAATCAGAAGGTAGAAAGCAACTCTTAGTAGATTTTGTGAGGTTTGCGCGAAGTTTTGAAAACGTGGAGATTTGGAAGAAAGCACCCGCGCGGACAGATAATTTTAATATTTTGCATCCAACATCTAAATTCCGTCTTCTAACTTCCATCTGCTTAAATTTATGTATCCTGAATTATTTAGAATCGGCAATTTCCCAATCAACACCTACGGTCTGCTGCTTGCAATCGGAATGATGCTCGCGCTTTTTGTCGCGGCGCGGCTCGCGGCGCGGGACGGTCTGCCGCGTGAGAGGATTTATGATCTTGGACTTTGGACGCTGATCGGCGGACTAATCGGCTCGAAAGCTCTGATGTTTTTCGCCGAAGACAACGTTGATGTCTTCTCGCTCGATTTTCTGCGTTCGGGCGGCGTTTATTACGGCGGGTTTATTGGCGGATTTCTCGCGCTGGCCCTCCTGATTCGCTGGTATAAACTTCCCTTCTGGAAGGTTGCCGATGCCTTTGCGCCCGGACTTGCGCTCGGTCAGGCGATTGGCCGGCAAGGTTGTTTCGCGGCGGGTTGCTGTTGGGGAAAACCGACCGGTTTGCCGTGGGGAGTTCATTTCACCGAACACGCCCACGAATTTACGGGCGTGCCGATCTACGGTCCTGACAACGCCGAATTATATCTTCATCCGACCCAGCTTTACGAATCAATCTCGATGCTCATCGTCTTCGGAATTTTGGTTTATCTGCATCGCAAGAAACGCTTTGACGGACAAGTTTTGATCGCCTATGGGATAATTTACAGCATCGTCAGATTTACAATTGAATTTTTCCGCGACGATCCGCGCGGCAATTTGTTCGGTTTGACTTCGCTGCTGGGAATTTCTACCTCGCAGATTATCAGTTTGCTGGTCGCGGCGTGCGCGGTCATTTTTATGATTGTGAGATTGCGCCGGAAACCTGAAATTGCTCACTAACAAACGCGTTTATTAAATAATCTTGTCGGCGCATAAAGTTTTCTCAAAAGATAATTAAATAATCCTGTGCGATAATTCGATTATCCAAACAGTTAATTGAATAAACCAATCGGATAATTCAATTAACTGTTTGGATAATTGAATTATCCAGTTGGGAAATTGAATAAACCAACCGGATAATTCAATTTCCGAAATAGAAAATTTAGCAATCACAAGACATTTCATTAAACGGTGGCAGAACAGGAAACAAACGAATCAATCTTAACCTTTACGACCGAAGCCGAAAACACCGGCCAGCGGCTCGATGCCTATCTGGTCGAAAAGATCGAAGGCCGGTCGCGCTCGCGCCTGCAAAAACTGATTGACGACGGCGATGTGCTGGTCAACGAAAAGCAATCTAAATCGTCCTACAAACTTCGCGCGGGCGACGAGATCGAAGTCGAATTAACCGAACTTCCCGCCGTCACGTTTGAACCCGAAAACATTCCGCTTGACATTGTTTTCGAGGACGAATACTTAGCCGTCATCAATAAAAAAGCCGGAATGGTCGTCCATCCGGGCGCGGGTATTTCAAGCGGAACGCTGGCGAATGCGATCGCCTCGCATTTCAAATTTCAAATTACGGATTCCAAAACACAAAACCGTGTCGGCATCGTTCACCGGCTCGATAAAGATACGTCGGGTTTGATCGTGGTCGCCAAATCGGAAGAAACGCACGAAGCCTTGAGCGAACAATTCCGCGAGCGTGAAGTTTTCAAAAGCTATATCGCGCTTGTGCACGGCGAGATGGAGCAAAACGCGGGCGAAATCAGCGCGGCGATCGCGCGTGAAAAACATAACCGGACAAAAATGGCGGTTCGCGCTCATGGGCGCAAGGCTTTATCGCTCTGGAAAGTCAAAAAACGCTTTGAGAAATTCACCTTGCTCGCCGTCGAGATCAAAACCGGCCGGACGCACCAGATTCGCGTTCATCTCGCCTCCGTCAATCACCCGGTTGTCGGCGATGAAACTTATAATTCGGGACGCGATAAAACCGTCCGCGACCTCGATGTCAGGCAAGCGATCACCAATTTGAACCGCTTTTTTCTGCACTCCGAAAAATTATCCTTCACGCATCCCGTCAGCCGGGAAAGATTGAATTTCACCGCACCGTTGCCCACTGAGTTGACAGAGTTTTTAGAATTGCTTTAACTTTTCAATAGAGTCTATTTAATTTTAACCACGAAAATTCACGAAATTTGTTGAGCGTTTTTTGCGTTCTTTATTTGCATTCATTAAAATCCATGAGAAATTTATCTTTCGCTTTTATTTTTTGTCTTTTCTTTTGTTTTGCGGCGCTCGCGCAAACCAGTGAGCTCAATATCATTCCGCAGCCGAAATCAATCACGCGCACGAAAGGCGAATTCAAACTTAATTACAAAACGAAAATCGTTGCGACCGATGACGCAGGACGCAAATCAGCGGGCGTTTTGAATGATCTGCTGATGAAGAATTACGGCTTCAAGCTTGAATATACCGACAAACCGGCAAAGAAAAACGCAATTACATTTTTACCGCAAAGCGCGGCTGACGGAAAAATGGCGAATGAAGCCTATAGTTTATCCATCAAGCCGAAAGACATTCAAATTACGGGCAACGAAACCGGACAATTTTACGCGTTGCAAACTCTTTCACAACTTCTTCCGGTCGAGTTCAAAGGCGAAACAAAAATTCCGGCAGTTGAAATCTCAGACGAACCGCGTTTTCCGTATCGCGGAATGCATCTCGATGTCGGACGACATTTTATGCCGCCCGAATTCGTCAAAAAATACATTGATTTGATGGCACAGTATAAATTCAATCAATTTCACTGGCATCTGACCGAAGATCAAGGCTGGCGTATCGAGATCAAAAAATATCCGCGCTTGACGGAAATCGGTTCCCGCCGGAAAGAAACCGTCAAAGAAAAAAACCGCGAGCCGTATATCGGCGACGGCGTTCCGGTCGAAGGTTTTTACACTCAGGAACAGATCAAAGATGTCGTCGCCTACGCGAAGGCACGAAAGATAAACGTCATTCCCGAAATTGAATTGCCCGGACATTCATCGGCCGCGCTCGCCGCTTATCCCGAACTCGGCTGCAAGGAAAATTACGAATATAAAGTGCAGACGACGTGGGGAATTTTCAAGGAAGTTTACTGCCCGACTGAAAAGACCTTTCAATTTCTCGAAGATGTCGTTTCGGAAGTCGTCGCGCTTTTTCCTGATTCGCCGTATATACACATCGGCGGCGACGAAGTTTTGAAGGATTTTTGGAAGGATTCGGCGGAAGTTAAGGAATTGATGAAGCGCGAAAATCTGAAAGACGAGCATGAGGTTCAAAGCTATTTCATTCAAAGGATGGAAAAGTTTATCAACTCAAAAGGCAAAAAGATTATCGGTTGGGATGAGATTTTAGAGGGCGGTTTAGCTCCGAATGCGACCGTCATGAGCTGGCGCGGCGAAAAAGGCGGCATCGAAGCTGCCAAGGCGAAACACGATGTCGTGATGACTCCGACCGACTTTATGTATTTCGATTACGGGCAGGGCGATCCCCGCACGGAACCGATCAACATCGGCGGTTATCTGCCATTGGAAAAGGTTTATTCCTACAATCCGCAATCGAAAGAATTGACCGACGAAGAGAAAAAATATGTATTGGGCGCACAAGGCAACGTCTGGACCGAATATATAAAAACGCCCGAAAAGGTTGAATATATGGTTTTCCCGCGAATGCTTGCGCTCGCAGAAGTCGTCTGGTCGTCGCTCGAAAAGAAAGATTTCGCAGATTTTCAGCGAAGGCTTTCCGCACATTTTCCGCGTCTTGACAAGCAAAATGTGAATTACCGGATTCCCGCGCCCGACGGTTTGCAAAATCAAATTTTGAGCAGTGAAAGCAAGGCGAAAATCGAACTTAAAGAGACGATGGCAAACGCCAAGATTTTTTACACTGTGGACGGAAGCACGCCTGACGAAAACTCGAAACTTTACGACAAACCGTTCGAGATCGAACTCAAACCGAACGAGAAAATTGATCTTAAAACAATTGTCATAAACGACAAAAACAGAAAAAGCGTCACGTATTCCGCGACGCTTCTGCGGCGCGAAATGCTTGCAAACGTCGAATTATCTGAACAAAAACAAGGTGTTAATGTTTCGTTTTTCAAAGGCGAGTTCAAAACCGTCAAAGATATTGACAAGAGTGCGCCGACCGAATCTTTTGAATCAAAATCAATCCAACTGCTGCAATTCAATGATAAAACCGCCAAGCTGAAAGAATCTTTCGGCGTGATCTTCGACGGCTTTATCAATGTTCCGAGTGACGGAATCTACGAATTCGAGATGGATTCGGACGACGGCGCGGTCTTTCTCGTCGGCGAAGAAGCAATTGTAGATTTAGACGGTTTGCACGGAAAATTGACGGCTTCGGGAATCGTTCCGCTGAAAAAAGGTTTTCACAAAATCCGTTTGAAATATTTTCAAGCGAGCGGTGATGCGACGCTAAATCTGCGTTGGGGAATCAAAGGACAAAATCTGCGAAGAATTTCGGGCAATGAATTATTTCACTAAAATCAAAGGAACCACCGATGAACACCGAAAAACATAGATTGGCGCCCGGACAAAAGCGATTATTTACCTTTTACCTTTTGCCTTTTACTTTTAACTGCTCTGCGCCTTTGCGTCTTTGCGGGATATTTCTTCTTTTAACTTTCGGTATTTTCGCGCAAACGCCGAAAGACTATACAAAATATGTCAATCCATTGATCGGCACGGGCGGACACGGACACACCTTTCCAGGCGCGACCGTACCGTTCGGAATGGTCCAGCTTTCGCCCGACACGCGCACGGATAATTGGGACGGCTCAAGCGGCTATCATTATTCCGATAATGAAATTTTCGGCTTTTCGCACACTCACTTAAGCGGCACGGGCATTCCCGATTACTGTGATATTTTATTGATGCCGATGCTTGGCGATGTCAATTTTAACGACTTCAAATCGGCTTTTTCACACGCCGACGAAAAAGCCGAAGCCGGCTATTATTCCGTTAAACTGGCAAGCGGCGTGACGGCAGAACTGACCGCGACGCCGCGTGTCGGATTTCATCGCTATACATTTCCGCAATCGGATAAAGCCAATATTATTCTTGATTTGAAATGGCGCGATAAAGTTTTGGATTCAGAACTAAAAATCGTCGGCAAAAACAGAATTGAAGGTTATCGGCGTTCGGAAAGCTGGGCGAAAAATCAAATCGTTTATTTTGTCGCCGAGTTTTCAAAACCATTCACTGACAAAACAAGATTGCGAAAGACTTTTGATGAAGAAGAATCTCCAAAACCGAACACGGCGACAAACTTAAAAGTGGCATTACATTTCAAAACGTCCGAGAATGAACAAATTCTCGTCAAAGTCGCGATTTCGCCCGTCAGCATCGAAGGTGCGCGAAAAAATTTGCAAGCGGAAATTCCCGGCTGGGATTTTGAAAAGGTTCGCGCCGATACGAAGAATGCGTGGAACAAAGAACTTTCACGAATCGAAGTTTCGGGCGGAACCGACGCGCAGCTGACGACCTTTTACACCGCGCTTTATCACACCAAGATTCAACCGAATATCTTCGAGGACGTTGACGGAAATTATCTTGGACTCGACAAAAAAATTCATAACATTGCCGACGGACAGAATCCACAATCCAAAATCCGCAATCCGCAATCGAATTATTACACGGTTTTTTCGCTCTGGGACACGTTTCGAGCCGCTCATCCGCTTTACACGATCATCGACCAGAAGCGCACCGCCGATTTTATCAACACATTCATACGGCAATACGAACAAGGCGGACGACTTCCCGTTTGGGAACTTGCCGCGAACGAAACCGATTGTATGATTGGTTATCACGCCGTTTCGGTGATCGCCGACGCGATGGCGAAAGGCATCAAAGGCTTCGATTACGAAAAAGCGTTTGAAGCGGCGAAACATTCGGCGGAGCTCGATCATTTCGGACTTGAAGCCTACAAACGGCGCGGATACATCTCGATGGAAGACGAGCAGGAATCAGTTTCCAAGACTTTGGAATACGCCTATGACGATTTTTGCATCGCGCAGATGGCAAAGATTTTGAAGACTGCACGGGAAAATAAAACAAAAGACTTTACGACAGGTTGGGATGATAAATATTTCTATAGAATGAATATTGATTACGAAAATTACATCAAACGCGCTCAAAACTACAAAAATCTCTACGACAAACAAACCGGATTTATGCGCCCGAAGCAGAACGGAAACTGGATTTCGCCTTTTTCACCGAACGAAGTAACGTTTCATTTTACGGAAGGCAATTCGTGGGTTTATTCATTCTTTGTGCCGCAGGACGTTTCGGGTTTGATAGATTTGTATGGCGGAAAAGCGAATTTTACGAGCAAACTCGACGAGCTTTTTACGACCGAACAAAAACTTGCGGGACGCGAACAGCCCGACATTACCGGATTGATCGGACAATACGCGCACGGCAACGAGCCTTCGCACGCAATCGCCTATTTGTATAATTACGCCGATCAGCCGTGGAAAACTCAAAAACTTGTCCGCCGCATTTTGGATGAATTTTATAAACCCGCGCCC
>JBDTZT010000185.1:0-6716 GCA_040005005.1 Actinomycetota bacterium | reverse complement strand
ATGTGTAAAACCGAAACGAAAACTCCGCCAAAACCGAGTACGACACCTTCGAGTTCGCAACCGACAAGCGGCGTCACGCCGCCGTGTCATCCCGCCTGCACTTTAGCTTCGCAAACAATCGCTACTTCGCCTGCCAATCGGGCGCGAACAAAAATCGGTGTCGGCGAAGAAGTCAAATTAACAGTTACCGGAAATCCGGCAACCTGGGCAATTACCAGCGGAACAGGCAAACTCAGTCCGAGTACAGGAACTCAATCGAGTGTTACCTTTACGGCAGATGATAATGCGGGAAGTGTGACGATCACGGCGACAGGGTCGGGATGCAGTTGCACAAACACAATCACGTTAAATGTAATTCAGCCGTCGGATTGGACACAGAAACTAAATTCGGGTACAAAGACCCATAAAGCTGGACGACCTCATGTTGGCTGGAAAGGGACTTGGTATGTTCATCCGAACGATGTCAATTTTTATAGAATTCAATTCCGGGAAATGGATTCGCAATATGTTGGGACTGGCTCCTACATTAGTTATACAGGTGACTGGCATGGGAACTATCCTTTGCCTGAGCGCGCGAGTTCGTGGTTCACAATCACAATGACAAATCACACCAATGCAAATGGATCTAAGGTGAATGCAGTTGACAGCGTTGATACAGGCGACCCCGGTGCCGCGGTGACCGGTGCCGCTCCGCCTTTTAAGAAAGGTTCAGGTTACTTTCCAATTACTATGCAGTGGAGAGTGGGAACCGGTACCGCAAAAAGCTTCGCCGCCACGCGACAAGAAGACGAAATCTTTGACACTGGATTATGCGAAAGCCGCAAAGGCGGTGAAACAGTGTCCAATAAGTATAATGACCCATAGGGATATATGAAACGAGTAATTTTATTAGCGATAATAGGAGTTGCGATGCTTATCGCTATTCCTTTCCTAACAAAGAACAAACCTATGACCGAAAACGAGAAGTATCTGAAAGAAGCTCAAACGAGAGTCAAAGAATTTGAAACCGAGATGGAGGCGGAGCGTTTGCGTGAAGCCTCTATGGCACTCGAGAATGTTAATCTAGCGCAGGAATACGACTCCAAAACCCGTAGTCGTCTGCGAAAGGACTGTCTTTACTTATGGCTGACTTTGCTTCAACTTCTGGATCAACATATTGACCCGAAATTCAACGCGGATGATCTTCCCACAAATCTTGTCCAGCCGCCTTCGCTGTCGAATGGAGTTGTTCTACGTCCCGGAGCGGATCCCGCTAAAATTGACGATCCTAAATTACGTGCTGAATATGAAAAAGCGATTGCCGAGAATCGGGCAAAAGCAGAAAACTATCGGTTGCAAACTCAACTTCGCCGATTGAATGAGAGTATTCCACCTAAAGCGGAAGAATTTATTCGCAATTCCTACAGTTCGGCGGCAAGCGATCAAGAAGAATTAAAAACTGCAATTGAGAAAATTATCACAAAACCGGAACGCAAGGAAGACTTGTCAAAGCTTTTAAAACCATTAGAATCTTAGCTCTTTAAGATTGTTGACTTGTTGAAGAAGTTAATTAACCTGAGTTCGACGCAAGCAAACTCTTTTAATATTTCTGAAATAAAAGCCGAATAAATTCGGCTTTTATTCTATTGACTTGGTGAATGAATGTTCATTCAGTTATAATTCAGCCAACAAAATTTTTAAAATTCGAGGGACAATTCAAAAAATATGTTACACATCGGAAAAGCCGCCGTTTTGGGCGCGGGAACAATGGGCGCGGGAATTGCCGCGCATTTGGCGAATGCGGGCGTGCCGACGCTTCTGCTTGATATTGCGCCGCAAGGTGAGGACGCAAAAGACAATAACCGAATCGTGAAATCGCTGTTTGAAGCGGCGAAAAAGCTCAAACCGGCGCCGTTTATGTTGGCGGAAAACGCTGCGCTGATTTCGCTCGGAAATTTTACCGACGATATGGCGCGGCTTAAAGAGTGCGATTTTATCATCGAGGCGGTTGTCGAAAGATTAGATATTAAACATAAGATTTTTGCGGAAGTCGAAAAATACCGCAAACCGACCGCCGTAGTTGCTTCAAACACGAGCGGAATTCCGATTGAGTCAATCGCCGAACCATTTTCCGAAGATTTCAAAAAACATTTTGTCGGGATCCATTTTTTCAATCCGCCGCGTTACATGAAGCTCGTCGAAGTTATTCCGACAATTGACACGGACGGCGAACTTGCTTGTTCTGTTTCAGGTTTTCTCGATGAAAGACTTGGTAAAGGCGTTGTTCCGGCAAAAGACCATCCGAATTTTATCGCCAACCGCATCGGCGTTTTTTCGATGATGGCGACGATCAAAGAAATGCTTAAAATGGATTTGACCCCGACCGAAGTTGACCAAATTACTGGTAAAGCAATCGGACACGCATCAAGCGCGACATTTCGCACCTCAGATTTAGTCGGTTTGGACGTGACGGCGCACGTCGTTTCAAATCTTTATCCGGCGATCCCTGATGACGAAGACCGCGAAGTTTTTCAAACGCCGGAACTCATTAAAACTCTGCTTGAAAAAAACATTTTAGGCGACAAAACGAATGGCGGATTTTTCAAGAAATCGAAAGATGAAACCGGCAAACGCGTAATTTTAGAACTTGATTTAAATACGTTTGAATACAAACCGCAGACGAAAACGAAGTTTGCCTCGATTGACGCGGGCAAAGCGATTGAAGATGTGCCTTCGCGCATCAAGACTCTAACTTGGGGCGATGATAATGTTGCCGAATTTTTGTGGAAAACAACGTCGCGCATCTCGCGATATGCGGCGAACCGGATTCCCGAAATCGCCGATACGATTGTCGAAATTGACAACGCGATAAAATGGGGCTTTGGCTGGGAAATCGGCGTTTTTGAAACGTGGGACGCAATCGGCGTGGCGCAATCGGTCGAACGGATGAAAACGGAAGGTCAAACAATTCCCGAAAACGTCCAAAAAATGCTCGAATCGGGCGCGGAAACATTTTACAAATACGAAAACGGCACGCGCAGCTTTTACGATTTAGTGAACGGCGGTTATAAAGAAATTCCTGATAAACCGGGCGTTATCGTTCTCAAATCGGTCAAAGACAGAACAGGCGTGATCAAGAAAAACAGCGCGGCGAGCCTTGTTGACATCGGCGACGGCGTCGCTTGTTTAGAGTTTCATTCAAAAATGAATTCGCTCGGCGGCGACACGATTTCGATGCTCAAATACGCGGTCGAAGAAGTGGAAAAAAATCACGTCGGTTTGGTTATCGGCAATCAGGGCGGAAATTTTTCGGCGGGGGCAAATATTATGATGATTCTGCTTGCCGCGCAGGAAGAAGAATGGGACGACATTGACTTGGGCATTCGGACATTGCAAAAAGCGATTATGCGGCTGCGTTATTCGGCAAAACCTGTCGTCACTGCGCCGTATGGATTAGCCTTGGGCGGCGGTTGCGAAATCACGATGCATGGCGACAAAGTTCGGGCGGCAGGCGAAACTTATATCGGACTGGTCGAAGTCGGAGTCGGATTGATTCCGGCGGGCGGCGGCACAAAAGAATTGACGATGCGGGCGATGGATAAAGCTAAAGCGACGCCTGATGCCGATCCGCTCGCATTTTTGAAAAAGGTTTTTGAAACGATTGCGATGGGAAAAGTTGCAACTTCGGCTCAGGAAGCGCGTTCGTTTGGAATACTGCGAGATTCGGACGCGATTTCGATGAACGGCGACCGCCTGATCGCCGATGCGAAAGCGGAAGTTCTGGCGCTGGCGGAAACAGGTTATGTGCAGCCCGTCGAGCGAACCGATATTTTTGTGATGGGCGAACAGGCCCAAGCGGCGATCAAACTCGCGCTGCATATGATGCGGCAGGGAATGTTCATATCCGAACATGACGCGCTGATCGGCACAAAGCTCGCGAAAATCCTGAGCGGCGGCGATATGAATCACTCAGCATATGTTTCCGAACAATATTTGCTCGATCTCGAACGCGAAGCTTTTTTGAGTTTGTGCGGGACGCGCAAAACGCAGGAAAGAATCGCGGCGATGCTTAAAACCGGCAAACCTTTAAGGAATTAGAACAATATTTGCCCACGAAATACACGAATTGTACGAAAAAATAAAACAAATTTCGATTTTTTTTAGTATGTTTCGTGTATTTCGTGGGCAGAAATAAAACTATGAGCGAAATAATTTCCGAACTGCAAAAAATTGCCGAAAATGCACAAACGACTTTCGGCAACCTTTCGGCGGAGCAGATCAATTGGAAACCGAGCGCGGAAGGCTGGAGCGTCGGGCAATGTCTCGATCATCTGATCAAATCTAACGAGGCGTTCAATCCGGTGTTTGAAAAGTTCAAAACGGGCGAAAGGAAAAATTCTTTCTGGGAGAATTATTCACCGCTGACCGGGTTTTTCGGCAATTTCCTTTTGAAATCGTTAAATAACGATGCGAAAAAGTTCAAAGCGCCGAGCAAAGCGATCGTTCCGCCGAGCGCAATCGCGCCCGATATTGTCGGGCAATTTGTCAGGCATCAAACGGAAGTAATCAAAACGATCAAATCGCTCGGAAACGTCGATTTGCAAAAAACCGTCGTTACATCGCCATTCTTAAAACTGATGACCTACCGGCTTGACCTGGCTTTTGAAATCGCCGTCGCCCACGAAAAACGACATATCCGGCAGGCGGAAAGAGTGACGAAGGCGGAAGGTTTTCCGAAATAAAAACGATGGAAGTTTATGTCATCGCGCAAATTTCGATCACCGATACCAATGCTTACAATCGCTATCAGGCGCGGTTTATGGACGTGTTTAAGAAATTCAAAGGACAATTGCTCGCCGCTGACCCAAAGCCGCAAGTTTTTGAAGGCGATTGGAACCGCGAGAAAGTTGTTTTAATGAAATTTCTCGATCAATCGGCATTTGAAGAATGGGCGTTTTCGCCGGAATATCAGGAAATCGCTAAAGATCGAAAGGCAGGTTCGGAAGGAACTGTTTTGTTAGTAAAAAGCATCAATTAAATACATGAAAATGCAAACGGAAGAATCGAAAATCTCGGTCGAGCAGCGCGGACAGATTCTGCTGATCGGCTTGAATCGTCCCGCGAAACGAAACGCTTTTGACGGGCAAATGCTCGAAGAACTTGCCGCTGCCTACACGCGTCTGGAAGACGACGAACAGGTTCGCTGCGGAGTTTTGTTTGCAGAAGGCGAAATGTTCACGGCAGGTCTGGATTTGGCGAACGTCGCGCCGCGAGTTGTCGAAAGCGGAATCTTGAAATACGCGGAAGGCGCGATTGATCCACTCAATTTGCAGGGAAATCGTTCGCGCTCCAAACCGATCGTTGCTGCCGTTCATGGAAAATGTCTGACACTCGGGATCGAATTGTTGCTTGCTTCGGATATTCGGATCGCTTCGGAAAACGCGACCTTTGCGCAAATCGAGATCAAGCGCGGAATTTTCCCGTTCGGCGGCGCGACGATTCGTTTTCCCGAAGTTGCGGGATGGGGAAACGCGATGCGCTGGCTGCTGACAGGCGATGAATTTGATGCGAAAGAAGCCTTACGAATCGGTTTAGTTCAAGAAATCACCAAACATGGAAAACACATCGAAAAAGCCGTCGAAATTGCCGAACGAATTGCCAAGCAAGCACCTTTGGGAGTTCGTGCGACAATTGAATCGGCGCGAAAAGCGCAGACTGAAGGTTTTACGAAAGCTGTTGAGCATTTAACGCCGCAGATTCTCGAGCTTTTCAAATCGGAAGATGCACGCGAAGGCGTCCAGTCATTTTTAGAACGCCGCGAAGGAAATTTCAGCGGCCAGTGAATTTCGCGGGCAACATAAAAAGTTATGCCTGAAAGTTTTGCGACAAGAATTGACCGTTTCAAATTCAATTTGTTTCCGGCATATCGCGGAAGCGGCGCACGGATTTTGTATATTTCGGACGATTACAGTGAAATACGGGTAAAAATTCCGCTTTCGTGGCGGACGCGAAATTATGTCGGAACGATTTACGGCGGAAGTCTCTATGCGGGAATTGATCCGATTTATATGTTGATGCTGATCAAAACTTTGGGCGCGGATTATATTGTTTGGGACAAAGCCGCGAGTATTCGTTTCAAACGTCCGGGCAAAGAAACTTTGTTTGCCGATTTTCTTTTGACGACGGAAGAATTGGACGAAATAAAAACTCTGCTTAAAACTTGGAAATCGGTTGATAGAATTTATAATGTTGAATTAAAAGACAAAAATGGCAAAGTTCACTGCATTATTGAAAAGACTTTATACATTGCGAGAAAGGGAAGTTAAATGAATTATTTTGAAAACCGTGCGTTCATTTTCGATATGGACGGCACGCTCATTGACAATATGCATTTTCACACCGAAGCGTGGGGAAAAATGCTCGAAGAAAATGGCGTTAAGATGAACGCGCACGATTTTCTCGTGAAAACGGCCGGGAAAACGAACCGCGAAATTTTGCCGGGCGTTTTCGGGGAGATTTCCGATGAAAGAATTGTTGAATTAGGCAATCGCAAAGAATCGCTTTATCAGAAATTGTTTTTACCGCACCGAAAAGCTGTGAAAGGTGCCATTGAATTTTTGGACGAAGCGCAAAATTTGGGAATCAAATTGGCGGTCGCGACGGCCGCGCCGATTGTGAATGTCGAATTTATTTTAGACGGATTGTCTGAAGATTGAATGGCGAAATTGTAAATAGTT